>SVOX01000118.1 GCA_015066165.1 Oscillospiraceae bacterium
AACACATTTTTGAAAATTTTCGGCACCTAACATATCAAAAAGTGCATCATATAACGGGCGTAAATACGGGTCTATTTTTTGTTGCAAATCGCCAGGCAAAAATCCAAGACGTTCACCTGCTTCAACAGCAGGACGTGTTAGAATAATGCGGTCCACCTGTTTTGCCCTGAAAGCCGAAACAGCCAAAGCCACCGCCAAATAAGTTTTACCCGTACCTGCAGGACCCACACCAATTGTAACAGTGTTGTTCTTAATGGCATCAATATACTTTCTTTGCCCCAAAGTTTTGGGTTTTATTGGCTTTCCTTTAGCAGTAATGCAAACACAGTCAGCCGATAAAAGACTTCCTATTTTACCGTCTTCACCGTCTTTTACAAGCGACACCGCATAATCAACGTTTTGTTTTGTGATTTGCTCACCCTTATTTATCATTGTAAGCAAACATTCAATTGTCCTTGCAGCCCCCATCACATTTTCGGTTTCGCCTTTAACCTTTATACCGCTACCGTGCGAAGTAATGCTAACCGAATATTTCTTTTCAATTTCTTTAATGTTTTCATCAAAATTCCCAAAAAGGTTAACAAGTTGTTCAACCCGTTCGGTGTCTATAGTTTTTTCGAACATTTTATTCTCCATACTGTTGTTATTATATACTTTTTATATTATACCATATATTGTAAATTTTTAAAAGCGAAAAATACGCAAAATCTACACTTTATTTAGATTTTTTCTAAAAAAAGCGTTTCTGTACTGCGTGGGTGTGACGTTTTCATATTTTTTAAACACTTTTAAAAAATATTTTTCATCAGTAAAACCGCATTTCTCGGCTATAGCTACAGTTTTCATATTGCTGTTTATAAGCAAATTTTTAGCCATTTTAATTCGTGTTTTGTTTATAAATTCTATAGGGGTAAGACCGCTTTCTTGCTTTACTACGCGTGATAAATAATTTGCATTATATCCAAGTTCTTTTGCAAGATATTTTACCGATATATTTTTAAAATCCATAAACCTTATCCACTCTTCAAGTCTTACGGTCACCTTTTTGGTTTGAATTTTGCTTTGAAGAAAACAACTGTCGCTTAATAAACACAGTAAAATTTCCAAATAACTACAACAAATCCGCCGATTATAAATATCGCTTTCAGAGCTATCTATAAGTTGGGAAAATAAAACGAAAATTTTTGAATAATCATTTAAATAACTGTATTGTGGAATTACAACATAACCCTTTTTCTTGAGTTCTGAAGCCTTTATTTCTCCGCAAATTATATGTTGTTGAGGCAAATTAAAATGACACCAAAAATGCGACTGACCGCTTTTTGCAATCCCTGTTCCGTAATGTGTCATATTTGGAAATAAGATACGAAAATCGCCTTTTTTAAGAACTGTCTCTTTTCCGTCCTGCTCAATCGGGCACTCACCTTCAACACCCAAAAGCAAAACTGCATCAGTAAGATTACGCTTGGCGTGAATATAATCTTCTACCGCCACAAAACGCCCCACCGTCAAAAGTTCTAATCCGTTTGCGTTTTCAAAGCACAAATACTTCATATGAGATTTTTCCACCTTTTGTAAATATATGTCAGTTTATATTAAATTAGTTTTATGCTAGAATTATAACATATTCACAACAATAACACAAGTTAAAGGAGTTGCTTTTTATGAAAGATTTTTACACCCGACCGCAATTAGAAGAAGTTGTGTTACAAGATAAATTTTGGTCCCCTTACACCGAGAATTTCCGCAATATTACAATCCCCTACTGTTTCGAAAAATTTGAAGAGACAAAATACATTCAAAACTTTATCGATATAGCTCAGAACAATAAAAATCCGCATGTTAGTTTTCCTTTTTCAGACGGACTTGTCCTTGAAACGATAACAGGTGCATCTAACTTTTTAGTATCAAATTATGATAAATCTCTCGACAGCAAGCTAGACGAACTTATAGAAATAATAGTATCCGCCCAGGAAAGTGACGGTTTTCTTTGCACCATGACTTCGTCCGATTACCCTGATAAAAGATGGGGTGAAAACGGTGGCGATATCGTTGACCAGCACGACCTATATAACCACGGAACACTTATAGAAGCCGCCGTTGCCCATTATAAAGCAACCAAAAAAACTTCACTTCTTATCCCCGCAATTAAGGCAGCGAACCTTATTTGCTCATATATAGGCGAAGCGCCAAAGCATCACGTAATCCCAGGTCACTCACTCCCCGAAAGTGCATTTATGGACCTTTACCGCCTTTTTAAAGAAGACAAATCATTAGAAAACATCAAAAACAATTATACTATCAACCCGGATGATTACCTTGAAATAGTTCGCTATTGGTACGATTGCAGAGGCGAATGTGAACGCCGTAGCATTGCGGAAATTTCATCAAAATATGACCCGTCGCGTTACCAAAACGCCGCACCTTTTTATGAACAAAAAACTGCTATGGGACACGCTGTAAGAGCAGGCCTTTGTTATCTCGGCGCCGCAAGTTATTACCGTGAAACAAAAGCCGAAAACTATTTAGATTCGCTGAAAAGCATTTGGAACGATATTACAACCAAAAAAATTCACATAAGCGGCGGTGTTGGCTCACGCGCCGATATAGAGGGTTTTGATGCCGAGTACTCACTTCAGAATGACGCTTATTTAGAAACCTGTGCAGGTATAGCACTTGCCTTTTTCGCCGCCGAGATGTCACTTATAGAAAAGAATTCAAATTATTTTGACATTTTCGAATTATCACTTTACAACAATATTTTAGGTTCAATGAGCGAAGACTTCAAAAAGTTTTATTACGACAATCCACTTGTAAACGACGGCACCAAAAACCGTTGGGAATGGCATAACTGTCCTTGTTGTCCGCCAATGCTTTCAAAAATTTATTCTGCTTTGCGAAGTTATATTTACAGTATGAACACCCAAGAAGTATGTGTAAATATGTATATTGGAAGCACCGTAGAAACTGAAGATTTCAAAATTTCACAGGCGGATAAAAACTTCAAAATATCACTTCAAAAGCCAATGCTTATAAACTTCAGAATCCCCGCCTATACCGAAGATTTTTCAATTAAAATTAACGGTAAAAAAGCAAACTTTGAAAATCAAAACGGATATGCCGTACTAAGTTTAGATATGGGTGAAACCGAAATTTGGGTTGAGTACAACGAAAAACTTTGTGAAATTTGCGCAAACGAAAAGGTAAACGCCGATATCGGTAGAGTTTGTATTATGAAGGGTCCAAAACTTTACTGTGCAGAAGGCAAAGACAATAACGGAGAAGTTGAATTCACTATTGCCGAAAGCACTAAAATCACACCGAAAGATGAAAATATTGAAATCGCCCTAAGCAACGGTCAGACCGCCTTGCTTATCCCTTATCACAAACGCAACAACCGAGTAAGCGAAAACACAAGCGACAGTAAAATGGCGGTATGGTTTAAAAAAGAAAATACGAAACCTGTCAATACAAAACAAAATCTTTACGGATATTATAAAATCTACTAACAAAAAGCCCGTCTAAAACGGGCTTTTAGTTTTCACCTATTATCATTTTTTTAGAAACCGCTATGTTTTCTTCTTTTACCAATATTCCATTTAAAACAACCTTTTCGTCTGTTTGCATAAAGGTTATGTTTTCTATTTTTTCACCGCTTTCCAAAACCCTTTTTTCGAGCAACTCTTTCGCCTTATCCGCCGTTATTTTAAAAGTTTGTTTATCTTTAAAAATAAACTTTTTTTCATGCATTATAAATGGTATATTTTTGCCAAACAATTTATAATTTTTTTGTGTTTTAAAGGTTTCATAATGTCCTTTTTCACTACCTAAAAAGAGCGGTATTTTAAGGGTGAAAATTTCTAAAACACGTTTTTTCTTATATTTGCCCGTATCAAAAAA
>SVOX01000008.1 GCA_015066165.1 Oscillospiraceae bacterium
AACAAGTACCCGTACCCGTTGCAGTTTTGAAGTTGCGGCTTATGATTTAGGTATGGGTGTTACATATTTGGACCCACAGGGTTCTCAAATTGGTAAAAAAGAGAGCATTGCCGATACGGCAAGAGTGCTCGGCAGAATGTACGACGGTATTGAATACCGTGGGTTTGGACAAGAAATTGTTGAAGAACTTTCAAAATATGCTGGTGTTCCTGTTTGGAACGGACTCACCAACGAGTTCCACCCAACACAAATTCTTGCCGACTTTTTAACCATAAAAGAACATTTTGGCAAACTTGAAGGAATAAACTTTGTTTATATGGGTGATGCCCGTTATAATATGGGTAATTCATATATGGTTGGCTGCGCAAAAATGGGACTTAATTTTACCGCTTGCGCACCTGAAAAATACTTCCCAGATAAAGCCCTTATTGAAGAATGCCAAAAAATTGCCAAGCAAAACGGCGGAACAATCACTTTTGAGACCGACCCAATGAAAGCAACAAAGGGCGCTGATGTTATTGCAACTGACGTTTGGGTTTCTATGGGTGAACCACAAGAAGTTTGGGAAGAACGTATTCGTGAATTATCACCCTATCAAGTCAACAAAAAGATTATGGAAAATGCGGGTGAAAAAGCAGTATTTATGCACTGTTTACCCTCGTTCCACGACCTTAAAACAGTAGTTGGCAAAGAAATTGGCGAGAAATTCGGCATTAGTGAAATGGAAGTAACTGACGAAGTTTTTGAAAGCAGTCAGTCAATTGTGTTCCAAGAAGCCGAAAACCGTATGCACACTATTAAAGCCGTTATGGCGGCAACTTTAGCATAAGGAAGTTTTTGAAATGCGTGTAGTTATAAAAATTGGTACTTCTACATTGGCGCACAAAACAGGTCTTTTAAACATTTTGCGTGTGGAAGAACTTTGCAAAGTTATGAGCGACCTTAAAAATGCGGGTAACGAAGTAATTTTAGTGTCTTCGGGCGCTATTGGTATGGGTGTTGGGAAATTGGGGCTTTTTGAAAAACCAAACGATATTCCAACAAAACAAGCAGCCGCTGCAGTTGGTCAATGTGAACTAATGTACACTTATGACCGCTTGTTCTCTGAATATAATCATACCGTGGCTCAAATTCTTGTGACGGGTGACGATATTGACCACGTTGACCGCAAACAAAACTTTATAAACACAATGCGAAGAATATTGGAACTTTCGGCAATACCGATTATAAACGAAAACGACTCGGTTTCTACTAATGAAATTGAAATAGGGGACAACGATACTTTGGGTGCTATTGTGGCAACCGCTGTGTCTGCCGATTTGCTTATAATCTTGTCTGATATTGAGGGGCTTTACACTGCTGACCCTAAAAATAACGACAAAGCCGAGTTGTTACATACAGTAGAACAAATCACTCCCGAAATTGAAAATATGGTTGGGGGCGCAGGCAGTAAACTTGGCACAGGCGGTATGATTACCAAAATTAAAGCGGCAAAAATCGTTACCGAAAAAGGTATTGATATGGTTATTGCCAATGGTGAAAACCCAATGGTGCTTTACGATATTGTAGCAGGAAAAAATATTGGCACACGCTTTTTGGGAAAGGTTTGATTAGATGACAACTTTTGAAATTTTAGAGTTGGCAAAAGACTTGTCACTACACAGTTTTTTGGATGCTAATACCAAAAATAACGCTTTGCGACAAATGGCAAAAGCGTTAACTCAAAACAGTGACAAAATTTTAGCGGCAAATAAAGTTGATATTGAGAACGCAAAAGGTAAAATCAGCGACGTTATGATAGACCGCCTTACTCTTAATACTGAACGTATTGAAGCAATGGCAAAAGGTATTTGTGACGTGGCAGATTTGCCTGACGGTGTTTTTAAAGTTTTAGCAACAAACACGCTTGAAAACGGACTCGTTGTCAATAAAGTTTCGGTGCCGTTTGGTGTTGTGGCAATTATTTATGAAAGCCGTCCTAACGTTACTTCTGATGCGGCGGCGCTTTCTTTTAAAAGCGGTAACGTTTGCGTACTTCGTGGCGGTAAAGAGGCGTATAATTCTTCTAAAGCCATTGTAGATGCTTTGAAAATGGGACTTCGTGAAAGTGGACTTAACGAAAATTATGTGAATTTAGTTGAAGATACCACTCGCCAAAGTGCTAACGAACTTATGACCGCTGTGGGATACGTTGATTTGTTGATTCCACGTGGCGGCAAGGGGCTTATAAAGGCGTGTACCGAAAATGCAACCGTTCCTTGCATTGAAACGGGAACAGGTATTTGTCATATTTTTGTTGAAAACAGTGCGGATATTGAAAAAGCACTTAATATTGTTAACAACGCAAAAACAAGTAGGCCTTCGGTTTGTAATGCGGCGGAAGTTTTGCTTGTGGATAAAGGTATTGCAAACGAATTTTTACCAAAACTTTATGATTTGTTTAAAGGTAAAGTAGAACTTCGTGGCGATAGTGCGGTTTGCGATATTATTGATTGCACTCGAGCCACTGCCGAAGATTTTGATACCGAATTTTTGGATTATATTATGGCGGTCAAGATTGTTGACGGTGTTAAAGAAGCCGTTGGGCACATATCGTCTCATTCAACCCACCATAGCGAAAGTATTATTTCGGAAGATATAAGAGCGCAAGAATATTTTACAACTTACGTTGACTCGGCGGCGGTTTATGTTAATGCTTCAACCCGTTTTACTGACGGCGGCGAGTTTGGACTTGGTTGTGAAATGGGTATTTCTACCCAAAAACTTCACGCACGTGGTCCTATGGGGCTTATGGAACTTAATACCTATAAATATATTATTAAAGGCGACGGACAGGTGAGATAATGGAAAAAGTAAAGGTTGGATTCATAGGTTGCGGTAATATGGGCGGTGCGCTGGCTTTAGCAGTTGCAAAATCGGGCGTGGCGGAAGTATTGCTTACCGATGTTGATACCCAAAAAGCGCAAAATTTAGCCGATGTTACAGGTGGTAAAGTTGTTTCGCTTTTGGAACTTGTGAGCAATGCTAAATACATCTTTTTAGGTGTAAAACCGCAAATGATGGCAGAACTTATAAACAGCATTGCGCCAACACTTAAAAACAGAACTGATAGATTTATACTTGTAACCATGGCGGCAGGTATTAAAATTACAAGTTTTAACGATATGTTGGGCGCAAAATTTCCAATAATTCGTATAATGCCTAACACACCCGTAGCGGTGGGCGAAGGTATGATACTTTATTCGCTGTGTTGTGCTATAACCGCCGAAGAAGAAAAAGAGTTTTTAAAAATTTTAGAATTTTCGGGCAAACTTGATAAATTAGAAGAAGAACTTATAGATGCCGGTTGTGTTGTTTCGGGCTGTGGCCCTGCATTTGTTTATATGTTTTTGGAAAGTATGGCAAAAGCGGGTACAGAGTTTGGACTTGACAGTCAAAAGGCAATAGAATATGCCACTCAAACTTTAATTGGCGCTTCAAAACTTGTTGAGACAAGCGGTAAAACCCCCGAAACTTTACGACAAGAAGTTTGCAGTCCAAAGGGTTCTACTATTGAAGGTGTAATAAAACTTCAAAATTCAAGTTTTGATAAAAACGTAAACGAGGCAATGACGGCTTCGTTCAAAAGAACAAAAGAACTTGGGAAATAAAGTTCTTTACTTTGTTGACATTAAGTAGTTTTTGTTTTATAATATTTTTTGTTAATAAACTGCCACCGGGTAGTGAATGTAAATTAAAGCATTCGTTTACACTTCGTTAGGTCTTAGAAGAAGTGTTGACGGATGCTTTTTTAGGAGAAAATATGAAAAAGTTATTTAGTTATTTTACAAAATTTGAGTTGATTCTTTGGATTTGTTCTGTTGCGGTTGTGATAGTATCGTACGTTGGCTTTTCTCGGACTATAGATTTGGCGTTTTTTGCGTCACTTATAGGTGCGACTTCGCTTATACTTAATGCAAAAGGTAATCCATTGGGTATGGGGCTTATGATTTTCTTTTGTATGATTTACGGCTATATTTCTTATACCTTTTCATATTACGGAGAAATGATAACCTACCTTGGTATGAGTTGGCCAATGGCAATTATGGCTTTTGTTTCGTGGATACGTAACCCTTATAAAAATAAGCGCAGTCAGGTGACTATAAGCCATGTTACTAAAAAAGATTTGGCGGTAATTTTTATCTGCGCTGTGGCGGTAACGGTGGTGCTTTATTTTGTACTCAAATTTTTTGGAACCGCCAATCTTTTAATCAGCACTTTCTCGGTTTTAACTTCGTTTATTGCGGCGGCGCTCACATTTAAACGCAGTCCGTATTTTGCATTGGCTTATGCGATAAACGATATTGTGCTTATAGTTATGTGGATTTTGGCAACACTTAAAGATACTTATTATCTTTCGGTTGTGATATGTTTTGCAATGTTTTTGGTCAACGATAGTTACAGTTTTATAAATTGGAAACGTATGCAACGAAAACAGGCGAAAGGTGAGTAGAATATTTGAAAAATTAATATTGTAAGGACGTGCATTGCACGTCCTTTTGTTTTTTATCAAATCTTATGGACGACCAATGGTCGCCCCTACGTTTTGATAAGCGACATTAAAATTTGCAAATGTCGAGTTTTGCTCTTTACTTTTGAAAACAGTTATGCTACAATTCGCATAGAAGTATTTTTAAGGGGTGGTTTTATGACCGAAAAACAACTAATTGAATTGTTAAATGACCTTTCTTTTGAAGAAAAAATCGGTGAACTTCAACAACTCAGCGGCCGTGTATATTTTGGTGATGACGGCATTATAACCGGTGTAGATTCAAACGAAAATTTAACCGAACAAGAGGTTAATCGCTCGGGCTCGGTTATAAACGTTGTAGGTCCTGATAAAATTTTGAAAGTTCAAAAAAACCACATAAAAAATCACCCACATCATATACCAATGATTTTTATGCTTGATATTATTCACGGCTTTGGAACAAGTTTTCCAACCCCTTTGGCACAATCCTGCTCATTTGACCCCGAACTTGTAAAAGAAATTGCTCACGAAAGTGCTGTTGAAGCGTGTAATGCGGGGCTTCATGTTACCTTTTCACCAATGGTTGACATTTGCCGTGATGCACGTTGGGGCAGAGTGATGGAGGGCTCGGGTGAAGACCCGTATTTGAGTTCAAAAATGGCGGAAGCGGCAGTTTTGGGCTACCAAGGTGACGATTTGTCAAAAGAGGGCACTATTGCGGCTTGCGTAAAACACTTTGCGGCATACGGTATGGTTGAAGCAGGGCGTGAATACGGCACAGTTGATACTTCTGAACGTTTTTTAAGGCAATATTATTTACCATCTTATAAAGCCGCTTGCGATGCAGGTAGCGCACTTTTAATGACGGCATTTAACGCAAACGGCGGTGTTCCGTCAACTGGCGACAAGCACTTGCTTGTTGACATTTTGCGTGACGAATGGGGATACAACGGAGCAGTTATTACCGACTACGGCTCAATTCGTTCTATGTATAGCCACGGTGTTACCAAAAATGCAAAGGAATCGGCAAAACTTGCTATGGATGCGCAAGTTGATATTGAAATGTGTAGTTATTGTTACCATAACGGTTTGCCCGAACTTGTAAAAACGGGCGAAATCAGTATGGAGCAAATAGACCGTGCGGTACTTCGTGTGCTTCAACTTAAAAACAAATTAGGTCTTTTTGAAAATCCTTACCGTTTTACAGATGCCAAAAAGTCGTTAGAAGTTATAAACAATAAAACCGCTATGGATTTGGCGCAAAAAGCGGTTTCAAAAACTTCGGTTCTTCTTAAAAATGAAGACAAAATTTTACCGCTTAAAAAGGAAGAAAAAATTGCTTTTATTGGTCCTTACGTTTATGAAAATGATATGTACGGCGGTTGGTCTATTCGTAATCAACGTAAGGTCGAACCACGCAATATTGAAACTGTTGTAAAAGAAAAATACCCGCAAAACGAATTTGTTTTTGAGCAGGGCAGTGAACTTTTGGGTGCAGATGAGCCAATACTTAAATATGATCGTGCACGTGGGTCAACTCTTGAATTTGAAGCCGACGCTACCGCTCGCAAACAAAAGATAGAAAAAGCAGTTAAGGCGGCAAAAACGGCTGATACTGTTGTAATGTGCATTGGTGAACATACCAAAGTTGGCGGTGAATTGGCGGCTAAAGCATATATTGATATACCTAAAATTCAAAAAGAACTTTTTGATGCTGTAGCAGCGGTTAATAAAAATATTGTTGTGGTGCTTTTTGACCACCGTCCGCTTGATATAACCGATATTTCAAAAAAATCAAAAGCAGTACTTAACGTTTGGTTCCCGGGTATTAAGGCGGCAGAGGGCATAGTGGATATGCTCTTTGGTGACGCTGCGCCAACGGGACGTCTTACAATGAGTTTTCCATATACAGTTGGTCAATGCCCAATTTATTATTCGCAATTACCCACAGACCATTCACCCGTTATAGAAAGTGTTTATGCAACGGGATATATCGATTGTCAGCTTACACCGCTTTACAGTTTTGGCGAAGGTTTAACTTATACCGATTTTGAATACGGCGAACTTAAACTTTCAAAAGAAACTTTGTCGCAAGGTGAAACTCTTACTGTCAGTATTGATATTAAAAATATTGGTGAGCGTGACGGAGTTGAGACTGTTCAGCTTTATATTCGTGATATTTTCGCATCGGTTTCCCGTCCGCTTAAGGAACTTAAAGGTTTTAAAAAGGTGGAAATTCACAAGGGTGAAACTGTAACAGTTGAATTTACTCTCACTCCCGAAGACTGTATGTTCTACAACACTCAACTTGAGTATGTGTGGGAACCGGGTGAAATTCAGGTGTTTGTGGGTCCCAACAGTAAAATCGAAAAGTTTAAATCGTTTGAACTTGTGTAAAAAATGCTTGACACAATCGTAAAATAAGTGTAAAATAGCATTGTTAAAGCAATTATTACGGACAGTAACTTAAAACCACTGTTTTTAGAGAATGCGGACCGTTGGCTGAAAATCCGCTAAACAGTTTTTAGGCGAGACCACCGTATAGCGCTGTGGGTAGCAACACAGCCGTAAACCTGCGTTAAAGGTTTTAAGCGCCGTACATTGTGCGGAATTTGGGTGGAACCGCGGAGAAATTATACTTCGTCCCTTTTGGGACGAAGTTTTTTTATATTTATACAACCTTACAGGAGGATTTTTATGATTAAAATTACATTAAAAGGTGACGTTGTAAAGGAATATCAAAAGGGCATTACCGCTTATGAAGTTGCTAAAGATATTAGCATGGGACTTGCTAAAGCGGCTTGCGCTGTTAGAATTAACGGACAAAACGCCGACCTTAGAACCGAACTTAAAGAAGACTGCGCTCTTGAGATTTTAACCTTTGATGATGAATACGGCAGATGGACGTTCCGTCATACTGCTTCGCATATTTTGGCTCAAGCGGTAAAACGTCTTTACCCAAATGCAAAATTAGCAATTGGCCCTGCAGTTGACGACGGTTTTTATTACGATTTTGACATTGAACAAAAATTCACTCCCGAAGACCTTGAAAAAATTGAGAGTGAAATGAAAAAAATTGTAAAAGAAGATATCAAACTTGAGCGTTTTGTTTTACCCCAAGCCGAAGCAGTCGCTAAATTTAAGGCAGAAGATGAACCTTACAAGGTAGAACTTGCAGAAGGTATTGCCGAAGGCGAAGAAGTAAGTTTTTATTCACAAGGTGATTTTTGCGACCTTTGTGCCGGCGCTCACCTTATGTCAACAGGTGTTGTTAAGGCGTTTAAACTCACCTCCGCTACAGGCGCTTACTGGCGTGGCGATTCTTCACGCAAAATGCTTTGCCGTGTTTACGGTACTGCATTTCCAAAGGCATCAATGCTTGAAGAACATTTAACAATGTTGGAAGAAGCAAAAAAGCGTGACCATAACAAGTTGGGTAGAGAATTAGAACTCTTTACAACGGTTGACGTTATTGGCCAAGGTCTTCCAATAATGCTTCCAAAGGGCACCAAAATTCTTCAAATTTTGCAACGCTTTGTTGAAGATGAAGAAGAAAGAAGAGGTTGGCTTCGTACCAAAACTCCTTTAATGGCAAAAAGTGACCTTTATAAAATTTCGGGACACTGGGACCATTATTTAGACGGTATGTTTGTTTTGGGTGATCCGCAAGATGACAGTAAAGAATGTTTTGCACTTCGTCCAATGACTTGTCCTTTCCAATATCAAGCGTACTTAAACCGTGCTCGCAGTTACCGTGATTTACCGCTTCGTTACGGTGAAACTTCTACGCTTTTCAGAAATGAAGAATCGGGCGAAATGCACGGTCTTATCCGTGTTCGTCAGTTCACAATTTCGGAAGGGCACTTAATTTGTACTCCCGAACAACTTGAAGAAGAATTCAAGGGTAGTTTGGAACTTGCAATTTATATGCTTAAAACTTTGGGACTTTATGAAGACGTTTCTTACCGTTTCTCACAATGGGATCCTAATGACAGCGAAAAATATATTGGTACTAAAGAACAATGGGACGAAGCACAGGATATGATGTCAAAAATTCTTGACCATTTAGAAATCCCTTATAAAGTTGGTGTTGGTGAAGCGGCATTCTATGGTCCTAAACTTGATATTCAAATCAAGAACGTTTACGGCAAAGAAGATACTCTTATTACCATTCAAATCGACCAAATGTTAGCCGAAAAGTTTGGTATGGAATATGTTGACCGTGACGGTCAAAAGAAAAACCCATACATCATTCACCGTACTTCAATCGGTTGTTATGAACGTACTTTGGCATTGCTTATTGAAAAATACGCAGGTGCTTTCCCAATGTGGTTGGCTCCTACTCAAATTAAAATTTTACCAATTGCCGACAGACATCTTGATTACGCTTATGACGTTAAAAAACAACTTGAAGCCAAAGGTATGCGTGTAGAACTTGATGACCGTAACGAAAAAATCGGTTACAAAATTCGTGAAGCCCGTCTTCAAAAAGTTCCGTATATGTTGGTTATTGGTGACAGCGAAGTTGAAGCAGGTGCAGTGGCTGTTCGCAGGCGTGGCGAAAACGGTGATTTGGGCGCTATGCAGTTGCAAGAATTCATTGACCGCGCGGTAGAAGAAGTTGAAACAAAGGTTATAAAATAATTAAAAAATCTCTCGATTAGTTCATTAAAACTAATTGAGAGATTTTCTTTTTCTATTTACTTTTCTTTAGAGAATAAACTATTTAGAAGTGTTTTTTATTCCTTATCATATGGAATATATCTTACTTTGCGTCTTTTTCTTCCGCGGTTGATGTAGAAGAAAAAGAATATAAAAATCAGAACGGCAATTATAATTACAGCGTATATAATTTTCATATAACTGCTTGAAAAAAAGTTTTCAAACGCTCTTGCCATCATAAGCAGGTCGCTTTTTTCAACATCGTTTCCTGCAACAAGGTCAACCGTACCTATCTTCTTTTCGGCGTAGTAAACTTCGGCTTTTCCTAAAACGTCACCTTTTTTTATCGGGGCGTCAACCGTTTCTGAAATAAAGGAATTCTTGATTACCAAAGTTGACTGGTCGGCACCGTTTGGAAGTATTGTAGAAAACGGCTTTTTAAAATAAAGCGAAACAAAATCGGTTTCCATTGAAAGTTCAACCGGAATTTCACAAACTGGCTCGTCGGAATTTGCTACTTCTTTGTAAGAAAAATTGTTAAACGCCCAACGGTAAAGTTCTTTTGATTCGTAAAAGTCATATCTTTTTGACAAACTGTTTGTGCAACCAAAAAGTATGCACATATAGTTGTAACCGTTGTAAGAGGCGGTACTCACTAAACATCTGCCCGCAGCATCGGTAAAACCGGTTTTAACACCACTCGCATATTGATACCAATAATTTGTGGATTTATCAAGCAAAAAGTTTGTTGTTGAAAGGGTGCGGGTAGTGCCTTTTGTGGTGGTTATTTTGTAGCGTGAAGCCGAAGTTACGGTTTTGAACAATTCGTATTGTAAAGCGTGTTTTGTTAAAATATAAGTATCCTTTACAGTTGTATATGTTTCTTCTTCGTGGAGCCCTACAGGGTTTGAATAATGTGTTCCGGTAAGTCCTAACGCCTTTGCTTTGTCGTTCATCATTTTAACAAAATTTTCGTAACTTCCGCCAAAATATTCAGCCGCTAAGTAGGTGCAGTCACCGTAGGAAGAAAGCAAAACTGTGTACAACAAGTCGAGATGGGTTAGTTCTTCACCTTTTTGTAATAACGAAACCGATAGCCCTGTTCCCAAAACCACGTCAAGACATGATTGGTTTATCTTGATTTTGGCTTCAGGGTTAAATTTTTTGCTTTCAAGCATTAACACCGCTGTCATAATTTTTGTGATTGAAGCGGGGTAAACCTTTTGATTAATATTTTTTTCAAACAGTATTTCTTCAGTATCGAGCGAAATGAGCATTCCCGCTTTTGCCGAAATATCAACTCCCGTGACTTCGTATGCAGAAGCGGTTATAGGGCAAAAAACAGTTAAAATTGTTAAAAAACATATAAAAATAATGGAAAAAGTCTTTTTTACCATAGAAATCTCCTTAAAAGTATGTTACAATAACTATATTATATCACAAATACAATTTTTTTAAAGTGTTTTTTGTAAAAAGAGGTGAAAATACTTGGTTTATGTAACTGGCGATATGCACGGCGAACTTGAACGGCTTTACGATAAGAATTTTCGCAAACTGAAAAGCGGTGACGTACTTATAGTTTGCGGTGACTTTGGTTATATTTTTGACGGCTCTAAAACCGAGCGGGAAGTAATTAATTATCTTGCTACAAGGCGTTTCGTTACCGCATTTGTTGACGGAACTCACGACAATCTTGAAAGAATTGGGCGTTCCCGTGTGACGTATTGGCACGGAGGTATGGTACATAGAATAAAAGGTAATTTAATACACTTGATGCGTGGACAAATTTTTGGTATTGACGGTAATACTTTTTTCACCTTTGGCGGTGGGGAGAGCACCGATAAAGATATGCGCCGTGACCAAGGTAACTGGTGGAGCGAAGAAGAACCGACTGCGCTTGAAATGGCAGATGGGGCAAAAGCATTGGACGAAGCGGGGCTAAAAGTTGATTATATGATAACCCACGAACCACCTTCACTTGTAAAAAGTGCAATGCTTTTAAGAAAAGGTAGCGCAGACAGAATAAACAAGTTAAACGGTTTTTTTGAAGAAATTGGTAAAGCGGTTAATTTTAAACATTGGTACTTTGGTTCTTTGCACGAAGACCGAGTTATAACACCGCACCACACTTGCTTGTTTAAAAATATGATTGCCATTGAACCCAAAAAAGTTGTTGGCGATAAAGACGAGTTAATTACTTGACAAGTGTGTTATAATATTTAAAGAAAAAATTTTTTTCGGAGGTTATTTATGTTTGATACCGAAAATTTATGTATGGGTTGTATGAACGATAACGGTGGGGAACAGGTTTGCTCTGTTTGCGGTTATGATTCTACAATACAAAATCATTCCCAGGCATTACCCACAAAGTTTGTGATTGAAAACCGTTATATTGTTGGTAAAGTTTTATCAGCAAACGGTGAGGGTATAACCTATATCGGTTGGGATAAGTCAACCGAGAAAATTGTTAATATTAAAGAGTATTTTCCATTGGGCGTGGCTGTTAGAAATCCTGATGCTACAGTTTCTATAAGCCAAGAAAAGAAGTATGCCTTTAACGAGGGTTTGCTTGAATTTATGGAAATCAACCGTTTTATAATGCGTCAAGCCATTCCCGCAGTTGCAAGTTGTTTTGGTGTTTTTGAGTGTGGCGGAACTGCTTATGCCATACTTGAAAATATTCAAGGTATAACTTTGCGTGATTTTCTTGACCGTAACGGCGGTACTTTAAAGTGGGAACAGGCCCGTGCGCTTTTGTTACCGCTTATTGATGCTATAAAAGAAATGAACGATAACGGTATTATCCATAAAGGTATATCACCTGAAACTATTATTGTTGGTCGTGACGGTAAACTTTACATAAAAGATTACAGCATTAAAAATCTTCGTTTAGAAGGTAATGAAATTGAAAGCGAATTGTATGACGGTTATGCCGCTGTGGAACAGTATGGAATTTATGAAATGCCTGTTGGCGCATTTACCGACGTTTACGGTTTTAGCGCAACCCTTTTCAATGTTTTAATAGGAACAAACATTCCAAAAGCCACAGTAAGAGTTAGCGACCAAAGTCTTTCAATTCCTGCAAGATTTGTTGAAGTGTTGCCACGTCACGTGTTGGCGGCTTTGGCAAACGGACTTAAAGTAAAACCCAGTGAGCGTACAAAGGATATAGAAACCTTTAAAAATGAACTGGTTTACGGCGAAATTCCCGAACAGGAAGTAAAACCCGTAGTTCAAGACATATCCTCTAAAAAACCAACTAAAGAACAAAAACGCAAAAAACAAAAATCAAACGTGAAATATGCTTTAATTTCGGCGTTGGCAACAGTTTCGGTATTTTTAGTAATTGGGGCAGTTCTCATTTTCACTGTTTTCAAAGATGATGTTTTTGGCACAAAATCACAACCTAGTGAAAGCACGTTGGCTTCTTCCGCACCCGAGGTTGATGAAATTGGTTCGGTTGACAGTGATGCGGTTGAAAGTGTTAAACTTTACAAAGTGCCCGCATTCACAGGCAAAACTTATGCCGAAATTATAGATGACGAAGAAAATGATAAGTTTGAATTTGTTATAAAAGCAAAAGTATATTCAAACAATTACGCTAAAGGCAAGGTTTGTGAACAGTCGGTTAAAGAGGGTAGCGAGGTTGAGCGAGACACTAAAATTGAACTAACAATCAGTTTGGGCAAGGAAGAATTTAAAATGCCTAACGTTGTTGGTCTTGATGAGCAAACCGCTAAACTTGAACTTTTAAAGGCAGGTTTCCTTTATGATAATATTGAAGTTTTGGAAAAATACGATGAACAAAGCGAACCTGGTATTATTTTAACGCAAAGCCCTGAAAATAAAAAGAAAGTCACCGCCGAAAGTGTTGTTAAAATTTATAAAAACACTTACGAAGGTCAAGCCCCAATGGGTGACACCGATGACAGCGCAATACTTTCAGACATTTTGGCAACTACGCCGTAAAAAAGTACTTGATTTTTTAAAATACATATGTTATAATGCTTTTAACGAGTAAGAAAGGTGAGTGGCAAAAAGCCGCTCACTTTTGTTTTGCAAGGAGGCGATGTGATGGCAAATGCTGCTGAAAGAGTTTATGAACTCATTAAAGAAACCGTAGAAAATCAAGGTGTTGAACTTTGGGACGTTCGCTTTTTGAAAGAGGGGGCTTCATGGTATTTGCGTGTTTTCATAGATAAGCCGGAAGGTATAAATATTGATGATTGCACAAACGTATCCCATGCTATTGACCCTGTTATTGACGAGGCCGACCCAATAGATAAATCTTATTATCTTGAGGTTTGTTCGTGCGGAATAGAACGTGAACTTGTAAAACCTTGGCATTTTGAGAAGGTTATAGGTGAAAAAATAAAGGTGAAACTTTATAAAGCGGTTGACGGTTTGAAAGAAATTGAGGGAACTTTAGTTTCTTTTGATGAAACCGTAAAACTTGAAGCCGAAGGCAAAACTTATGAATTCGATTTTAAAGAAATTTCAAAAGCGAATTTATGCGACTTATAATGAATATTAAATATTATTGTTTGGAGGAATCAAGAAAAAATGGCTAATAAGAAGAAAACCAAAAAGACAGATAATACGGCTGAATTTTTTACAGCCCTTGCTCTTATGGAAGAAGAAAGAGGTATTCCAAAGGAATTCATTGCAGAAAAAATTGCTGATGCAATTGTTGTTGCTGCCCGTAAGGATTACGGCGGAAACGAAATTGTTTCTTGCGTAATTGACTGTGAAAACCAAATTTTTTCGGTTACAGCACGTAAGACAGTTGTTGACGAAGTTTTGGACCCTTACACCGAAATTTCAAAAGAAGACGCTGCCGCTATTGACCCTAAATCTATTGAACAGGGATTTGTTGATATTCCGCTCGACACAAGAAAGTTTGGTCGTGTTGTAGCGCAAAATTCTAAAAATAATTTCCGTCAAGGTGTTCGTGATGCTGAACGTGGTCAAACTTTGGCTGAATTCCAAAGCAAAACCCGTGAACTTGTAACTGCAGTTGTTCAAAAGATTGATCCTAAAACAGGTAACGCTATTTTGACTATCGGTCACAGCGAAGCAACATTGCCAAAACTTGAACAAGTGCCTGACGAAATGCTTAAAGAAGGCGACCACATCAAAGTTTACGTGGTAGATGTTAAGGAAACTGAACGTGGTGCCCGTATAATGTTATCCCGTACACATCCGGGTCTTGTAAAGCGTCTTTTTGAAAAGGAAGTACCCGAAATTTTTGACGGTACAATTGAAATTAAATCGGTTTCACGTCAAGCCGGTTCAAGAACCAAAATTGCGGTTTACTCACCCGACCCTGAAGTTGATGCTGTTGGCGCTTGTATAGGCCCTAAAGGCGAACGTGTTAACAACATTGTTAACGAACTTGCAGGCGAAAAAATTGATATTGTAAAATACAGCGAAGACCCAACACTCTTTGTTGCAGAGGCATTGTCTCCTGCAAGAGTGGCTTCGGTTGAAATTGAATCTATGGAACCCAAGGTTTGCAAAGCAAGTGTTCCCGAAGAACAGTTGTCACTTGCTATTGGTAACAAGGGTCAAAATGTACGCCTTGCCGCTAAACTTACCGGTTGGAAAATTGATATTCATCCTGAAAGCGGTTTCTTTGGCGAATAATAATTTAAAGTGAGATTTTATTATGAGTACTAAAAAAATACCAATGCGAATGTGCATTGCTTGTCGTGAAATGAAACCTAAAAGAGAACTTGTAAGAGTTGTTAAAACTCCCGAAGGTGAAATAAAACTTGATTTGAGCGGCAAGTTAAACGGCAGAGGAGCATATCTTTGTAAATCGGTGGAATGTTTAAAAAAAGCCGAAAAATCGGGTGCATTGGCAAGAGCATTTTCGATGGCTGTTTCTAAAGAAATTTATTCTTCACTTGAAAGGCAACTTCTCTCTAATGAAGAATAAGGTGTTAACACTTTTGGGTTTTGCCTCTAAAGCGGGTAAGCTTCAGTTTGGAATGGCAAAATCACAAGAGAGCGTAAGAAAAGAAAAGTCACAACTTTTAATTTGTGCAAACGATGTATCGCAAAAAAGCAAAAAAGAAATTGCTTTTATGGCTCATAATAAAGATTTGAATTGGGTTACGCTTCAAGGCGTAACTATTGAAGAACTATCGGCGGCAGTCGGTAGAAAATGCGGAATAGTTTCTGTTAATGATAACGGTTTTGCTAAAGCAATATCTAAAGTATTAGGAGGATATGCCAATGACCAACAAATATAAAATTAGTGATCTTGCAAAAGATTTTTCTATGACTTCAAAAGAGGTTGCGGCTATTGTTTCGGAACTTACAGGTACTGAGAAAAAGTCGAGCAATACTTTAAATGAAGCCGAAATAGGTCAATTTTTTAATAAAATAACCAATGATAATGCGGTTAAGAATTTCGATGCTTATTTTGCAACAGGTGCTGAAACACGTGAAAAGGCAAAGAAAGCCCGTGAAGAAGAAAAGAACAAAAAACTTCTTGAACAAATGGCTATTCTTGAACAGTTAAAGGCGGCTGCTGCAGCCCAAAATGGCGAAGCAGTACAACCTAAAAAGGAAATAAAGAAGCAAGAACCAAAAAAAGAACCTAAAGAAGAAGCCAAGAAAATTGGTAAAATTGCTTCTGCCCCTAAAACTGAAGAACCCAAGAAAGAGCCCAAAAAAGAAGAACCCAAGAAAGAAACCAAAAAACAGGTTAAATCTGAAGAACCTAAAAAGACAGAGCCCAAAAAGGAACACAAACCTTCCGATCCACAACCCTTTGTTTCAAAGAAAAAGGATAAAGTGGCCGGTGAAGCGCCAAAGCGTGGCCCTGCCGAAATTCGTCACGTTGATACTCGTACTTCAAATATCAACATTGATAAATATAACGAAAAATATGAAAACATTGCGCCTGCAAATTCTATGAAGGATAATTTCTCGCGCAAACAAAAAATTAAGCAAAAATCTCAAGATTACCGTCGCCCTCAAGGCGCAAAACGTGAAACCGAAGCAGATAAAATGCGTCGTTTACAACTTGAGCGCATAAAGAAAACTCCAATAACCGTTACGGTTGGTGACGAAATCACAGTTGGCGAATTAGCCGCCGCTATGAAGAAAACCGCCGCCGAAGTTATTAAGGAACTTATGAAACTTGGTATGATGGCGGCTGTAAATCAAGTTATCGACTATGATACTGCTGAAATTGTTGTAACCGAAATGGGCGCTAAAATCCAGCGTGCAGTTGTTGTTACAATTGAAGAACAAATTATGGACGATACCGAAGATAATGCTGAAAACTTGAAGCCAAGAAGTCCTGTTGTAGTTGTTATGGGTCACGTTGACCACGGCAAAACCTCACTTCTTGATGCTATTAGAAACACCGCAGTAACCGATACTGAAGCCGGCGGTATTACCCAACACATCGGTGCTTACAGAGTTAATTGCAACGGTAATGATATAACATTCCTTGACACCCCCGGTCACGCAGCGTTTACTTCAATGCGTCAACGTGGTGCAATGGCTACCGATATTGCAGTTTTGGTTGTTGCTGCTGATGACGGTATTATGCCACAAACTATAGAAGCGATTAACCACGCTAAAGCGGCTGAAGTTCAGGTTATTGTTGCCATTAACAAAATGGATAAACCCGAAGCCAACCCCGACCGTATTTTACAACAACTTACCGAACATGAGTTGGTACCTGAAGAATGGGGCGGCGACGTTATTTGCGTTCCCGTATCTGCTAAAACCCATATGGGTATAGATAACTTGCTTGAAAATATTTTGCTTGTTGCCGAAATGCAAGAACTTAAAGCAAATCCTGACAGACGTGCTAAAGGTATTGTTATTGAAGCCCGTCTTGATAAGGGACGTGGCCCTGTGGCTTCATTGCTTGTTCAAAACGGTACTTTGAAATCGGGCGACATAATTGTTGCAGGTACTTCGGTTGGCCGTGTTCGTGTTATGACAAACGAAAACGGTAAAGTTCTTAAAGAGGCAGGTCCTTCGGTACCGGTTGAGATTACCGGTCTTGCCGAAACACCAAATGCAGGTGACGTGTTCGATGCGGTTTCGGATGAACGTTTGGCTCGTCAACTTGTTGAACAAAGAAAACAAAAGGCAAAAGACGAACTTAATAATGCAAAACAAAAGGTTACACTTGATAATCTTTTTGAAAATCTTTCAGACGGCGACCTTAAACAACTTAACGTTATCGTTAAGGCAGACGTTCAGGGCTCGGTTGAAGCAGTTAAAGAAAGTCTTCAAAAACTTTCTAACGACGAAGTTAAAGTTAGCGTTATTCATGGCGGTGTTGGTGCTGTTAATGAATCTGACGTTATGTTGGCACAAGCATCAGGCGCTATTATAGTTGGATTTAATATTCGTCCTGACGCAGTTGCTAAAGCAATGGCTGAACGTGAAGGAATTGATATGCGTATGTACCGCATTATCTACGACTGTATAGAAGAAATTGAAGCCGCTATGAAGGGTATGTTGGCTCCAAAATACCGTGAAAATCAACTTGGTACTGTTGAAGTTCGTAGTGTTTATAAAATTTCTTCGGTTGGCACTGTTGCCGGTTGTTACGTTACAAACGGTAAGGTTACACGTGCTTGTCAAATCCGTGTTGTTCGTGATGGCTTTGTAATTTGCGAAGATCAAATTGACTCACTTCGCCGTTTTAAAGACGACGTTAAAGAAGTGGCACAAGGTTATGAATGCGGTATCAGTCTTGAAAAATTTGCCGATATTAAGGAAGGCGACGTTTTTGAGGCCTTTGTTATGGAGGAATATAGAGACTAATGGCTGGATTTAGAATTAACCGTATAACTTCAGATGTTAAAATTGCTTTGTCGGAACTTTTGCGTGAAGTAAAAGACCCAAGAGTCAGCAAACTTTTAAGCATTGTGAAGGTTGACGTTTCTGGTGACCTTTCATACGCTACTATATACGTTAGCGCAATTGAAGGTTATGAAGCAACTGTGAATTCGGTTAAAGCGCTTAAAAATGCTTCGGGATTTTTAAGACGAGAACTTGGCGCAGTACTAAAACTTCGCAAAGTTCCCGAACTTCGCTTTGTTGCAGACGATTCGATTGAACACAGCGCAAATATATCAAAAATTATTGATTCTTTTAAAGAGGAAAATGATAATGAAAAAGAAGGATAATATCGGTTGTATTCGGCTCACTTTAAAGCAATGTGCAAAGTTTTTAAAACGCCATGATAATTATATTATCTTAACCCATGCGTCACCCGACGGTGACACATTGGGTTCGGCTTATGCGCTTTATTACGGGCTTAATGAAATCGGTAAAAGTGCTTGCGTTATTTGTCCTGATGTAATTCCCAAAAAGTATGATTATTTTGTTCGCAGTACCGACCACGTAAAACGTGAAAGTTCAACCGTTATTGCGGTTGACGTTGCGGATAAAAGACTGCTTGGTGATTTGAAAGAAGAATTTGGTGATATTGTTGACCTTAATATCGACCATCACGTTTCAAATACTGAGTTTGCTAAAAATTTGTATCTCGATGCGGATGCTTCTGCCACGGCAGAAATAATATTTGAATTGTTAACTTTAATGAAGGTTAACATCAATGATATTACTGCCAAAGCGCTTTATACGGGTATCGCTACAGATACGGGCAGTTTTAAGTATTCAACCGTTACTGCTAAAACTCATATTATTGCGGCAATGCTTCATGACTATAACATAAATGCAAGTGAAATTAATCGCCTCATGTTTGACACAAAATCGAAAAAACTTATCGACCTTGAAAGACAGGTGCTTGAAACGGCTGAATTTCATTTTGAAGATAAGTGTATGCTTTTGTGTGTTACTGCCGAAATGCAACAACAAACCGGTTGCAGCGGTACCGACCTTGAAGGAATTGCGGTAATTTCACGCAGTGTTGAAGGCGTAAAAGCAGGAGTTACAATAAAACAAACAAGCGATGAAGAGTTTAAGGTTTCGGTTCGTACTTATGCACCGTTAGACGCAAGTGTTATTTGTAAAAAACTTGGCGGCGGCGGTCATAAGGGAGCGGCAGGCGCTTCGGTTAAAGGTAGTTTAGCCGAAGTTAAGGAAACTGTGCTTTCAGCTGTGAAGGAATGTATGGAGGAGCAAAATGCAGGGATTTTTACTGCTGAGTAAACCTACGGGAATTACTTCTTTTTCGGCTGTTTCTGCCATAAAGCGAATGGCTCATGAAAAACGTGTTGGACACACAGGTACGCTTGACCCAATGGCTACCGGTGTTTTGCCCATATTTTTGGGAAGAGCCACCGCTTTATCTTCACTTATGCTTGACGGTGATAAAAGTTATAAAGCAACTATTAAACTTGGAATTACAACCGATACCGAAGATATAACAGGCAAGGTTTTACAAGAGCGTGAAGTAAAGGTAACAAATGAGCAACTTGAAAAAGCGCTTAATAATTTTTTGGGTAAAATTTTGCAAACTCCGCCAATGTACAGTGCACTTAAAAAAGACGGTGTACGTCTTTATGAGTTGGCACGAAAAGGTGAAACCGTAGAAATTCCAAAACGTGAAATTGAAATTTTTAGTATTGATTTATTATCACCGTTAGACAGTGAAAACTGTTTTTCGGTTAGTGTTAAGGTTTCTAAAGGCACATATATTCGTTCATTGGCGCGTGATATTGGTGAGTTTTTGGGTTGCGGTGCAACTTTGACGGCTCTTCAAAGAACAAGCGCTTGCGGTTTTGATATTGATTCTTGTGTTAAACTTGAAGATTTAAACCAAAATAACATCACTGATTTTATCAAAAGTGAAGAAACAGCGGTTATGCATTTGCGTGAGGTAACCGTTACCGAAAAACAGGCGATTCGTTTTTGCAATGGCGGACAACTTGATTTTTCACGTCTTCGTATTGAAAATGTTGGGGAAAACGAACTGATACGAGTAAAATATGAAGAAAAATTTTTAGGTGTTGGTGTGGGTGATACTATAAACCAACGCTTAAATATAAAATGTATAATAAATGATTATAAGGCGGTGGCAAAATGAAAACGGCAATAGCGCTTGGCACATTTGACGGGGTTCATATTGCGCACCGCGTTGTTTTAGACTTGCCAAATACATATAAAAAAACAGCGGTTACCTTTGCGGTGCCGCCTAAAATGGCTTTTGAAAACAATTTGCAACTTTTAATGCCTTTTTCGAAAAAACAACAAATTTTAAAAAGTTTGGGGTTTGAAAATATTGAAATACTCGATTTTCAAATGATTAAAAATACACCGCCAAAAGAGTTTTTACAATTTTTGCAAAAAAAATTCAACCCGCAAATTATTTCTTGCGGTTTTAATTACCGATTTGGTAAAAACGGCGCAGGTGATACCGAACTATTGAAAAGTTTTTGTCTTGAAAACGGTATTGAATATAGAATTTGTAATGCGGTTGAAATGAACGGTGAAATTGTTTCTTCAACACTTATTAGAAATCTGTTAAAGCAAGGTCAAATTGAAAAAGCAAACAATTTGCTTCAAAGCGAGTTTTCTTTTTCGGCAAAGGTTCAAAAAGGGGACCAAAGAGGAAGGAAAATCGGATTTCCGACAATTAATCAACGATATCCTGAAAATTTGGTTGAAATTAAATTTGGCGTTTATAAAACAAAGGTTTTGGTGGGTGGTAAAACTTATGAAGGAATTACGAATATAGGAATTAGACCTACTTATAAAACCGATTACGTTATTAGCGAAACCTTTATTAAAGATTTTTCGGGCGATTTGTATGGAAGTGAAGTTGAAATTATTCCGCTTAAATTTTTAAGGGAAGAAATAAAATTTGGCTCTTTAGATGAACTAAAAAGCCAAATTGAAAAAGATTTAAATTAAATAAAGTAAAAATTTGTATCCCAAGCAGGTAGATATTTAAAATGACGCATATAAATTTTATAGTCGTCACGAATGTTAAGTACCGCTTGGGGTATTTTTATAAAGTCATCGGTGCGGTGGTAGGCAGAAATCAGCATTTTTGGTTTGTAATTTAAAATTGTTTGTTTAGCCCCTTCAATTGCACCGATTTCTTCGCCCTCAACGTCCATTTTAATAAAAGTTGCATTGGTGTTTAGTGAATCGACCGTGATACACTGCAACATATCGCCTTCGCTTGAAATACTTGAATTCCTTCCGCCTTTTGCGCTAAAGGGCAAAGCACCGCACTTGTTTGAAACACAGGCGTTTATGAGAGTGATGTTTTTTAGATTTTGTGTGTTGGCTTGTAATTTTTTAAAAGTTTTTTTATCGGGCTCTATTGCTGTTATTTGGCGGTAATCGGGGCAACGGTTTGAAAAATCAAGAGCAGTGTCACCGTTGTATGCCCCCAAATCTATAAAATTTTCATTTTCAAGACGTAAAAAAGTTTGGTAAGGGTTGTTTTGGTCTGTTTCACAGTCAAATAAATATTCAATTTTACCGCTTAACTTGTATTTTAAAATGTTGTCAAACGTTTTTATGGAAATTTCATCGGCAAATTTTGAACGTACAAACTCAAATTTATCAAGGTTTTGTTTGTAATATTCCATTGTGAAAAGTCCGCCGCCAATAACGGGAACTTCGGGCGCATATAACTCTTGTTCACTTGCAATCTTTTTTATGTTATCAATAACATTTGGCAAACTGCTGCCAAAACACAAAAGAATAATCATATCGCCAAATTGGTTTTTCAATTCTTTGTATGATGAAATTTTATGCCCGTGAAAAAGTTTGTTTCTAACAAAACCGTCACTTGCAAAAACCCCTTTATATTCTATACCGTAAAAATCAAGAGTTTTTATAATTTTGTCGGCACCGTTACCCATTCCATACAAGACAATGGGTTTGGTTGTTTCTTTTAAATAAGACCAAAGTTCTCTTTCCATAAGCAATTCCTTTACATTTTGTAGAATAATTATACACTTTTTTGTGAGATAATACAAGTTGACAAAATATATTTATTATAGTATAATAACATTAATTAGGTGGATTATGGTTCTCGGGGGTGCATTATCATAAATAAGACACGAAAAATTTTATCAAGATGTCTTTTGATAGTGTCGCTCTTGGCATTTCTAATATGCGGAATTTATTTGGCTTTTTATTATTATCAGGCGTGGGAATATAATCGCTTGGCTGATGAAGTTTCTGTGTCGTCTGATACTAAACCTCAAGAAGTTAAAGTAGATGTTCCGGTTAATTTTAAGAAACTTAAAAAAGCCAATCCTGATATATATGCTTGGATAAATATTCCCAATGCAAACGTTGACTATCCAATTTTGCAAAGTGATAAGAGCAACACCTACTACCTTAACCATACGATTAACGGCAAGTGGTCGGCTTATGGCAGTATCTATACTGAAGATTACAACAAAAAAGACTTTTCCGATTTTAACACTTTGATATATGGTCATAATATGAAAAACGGAACAATGTTTGGAAGTCTTAAAAAATTTCGTGATGCTTCCTTTTTTAAAAAGAACCGTTATATCAATATTTATTTGGAAAACAGAATTTTGAAATATGAAATCTTTGCGGCTTGTACTTGGGATAATAAACATATACTTGCCAGTCGTAATTTTGATTTACCGGAAAACCGCAATGCATATATTGAAGAAATGTTTGCGGTAAGAGATATGAATTCTCAAATTAAAAAAGATATTAAAGTTACACCAAATGATAAAATTATAACTTTATCTACTTGTATGAACAACAAGCAAAAACGCTTTTTGGTTTCGGGGGTACTGGTTTATGACAGCCAAAACCCGTAAGGTAATTAAAATTGTTAGCATTGTCCTTGCCGCTGTTTTGGCGGTGACCGGCTCGGTTTTTGGGTTTGTTGAAATTGGTAAACACCGCTTGCGTGAGCAGTTGAGTTTTACCGATGATACCATTTCTTCAGACCAAGCATACGGTGATTCTGCTGAAGTTTTTCATAACGGTCAAGGATATGTTTATAACGACAATTTAATTAATATTCTTTGTATCGGTGTTGATAAACAAGAAAAATCCGATAAGAACTATCGTCAAGCAGATGCTCTTTATCTCTT
>SVOX01000119.1 GCA_015066165.1 Oscillospiraceae bacterium
TACGGGTCACCAAAACAAAAAAAGCATCCCATAGGGGTGCTTTTTTGTTTTGCTGTACGAGATTCGAAAAGTACGGTCGACGTTAGTCGATTCTAAATGTCCGGTGGACATTTAGAAAGTACGGGTGCGTGTCGGCGGCGTTGTCCGCCGAGCGAATCTCACAAACATTGATAAAGAAATACAAAAGGAACGAACACCTTCATAGGTGTTCTTTTTATTTTGCTGTACGAGATTCGAAAAGTACGGTCGACGTTAGTCGATTCTAAATGTCCGGTGGACATTTAGAAAGTACGGGTGCGTGTCGGCGGGAGGCACCCTCCGTAAGGAAGGTGCCTCAGTTATATTCGCCAAAGGCGAGTTATATTGCTTTGCAGTTATATTTGGGCTACGCCCAAGTTATATTCGCTTCGCGAGTTTTGGTGGCGAATATAATAACACTGAAACCGCAAGGTTTCAATATCACTTTGCCAATTGGCAAAATAACACTGTGAGACCTGTCTCACAATATCACTTATTATTTTTATCTTTGAGATAGGTTAATTTTAAAATATATAACTTCGTTACGCATCTTTTGAAAGCGCGTAACCCATTATGACACTTTCAAACCGAAAGTGTCAATTTTTAATAAAAAGAAAATAGGGAGAGCACTTCTTTACGAAGTGTCTTCCTAATGGTGTTCTTTTTTTATATGAGTATTTGCAACAATATAACCCCACAAACACACGGCAAGCCAAAAACTCCGCTACCGCCCACAGTCCACCAATTAACCGGTATATGTACGCCGGTGAATTTTTGAGTAATATTTATCAAAATAATGGCTAAAAATCCTAATAACGCATTTAAAAATATAGATTTAATCATCTTATGACTTTTTATATGTAAAACAAGCAACACCAATGCGCAAAGCGATAACCATATAATTGCTAAAATTCCAATAGTTTTCAAAAAACCACCTCATAATATCTATATGTATATAAGATCATTATTATATGTTGTGTTTTAAAATTTTTTGTTAAATTTTTATTTTTTATAGACATATTTCATATTGTGTGGTAAAATACAAATAAAATGGGAAAGAATGGTTTGGTTTTGTGAAAATTGATAAAACTGTGATAAAAGAAACAAAATATATAGCATCGTTTGTGATAATATTTAGCGTTTTGATGCAGGCCGTTTTTTTAATTATCTCCAAGTGGGATTATACCGTGCTGCTCGGAAATCTTTGGGGAATTATAATTGCAGTGGGCAATTTTTTTGTGATGGGGCTTTTTGTACAGAAGGCCGTAACACAGGATGCAAAAGATGCTAAACAAACAGTAAGAGCATCACAAAGCTTACGAATGGTTGCAATATTTGTTTTGGCGGCAGTGGGTTTAATTATATTTAAACAGACTCCCACGCGTGTAGCAATAGTGCTTCCGCTTGTTTTTCCGCGTATCGCAATAATGTTAAGACCTATAATATATAGGAATATATAATTTTCAAAACGATTAAGGAGGTGCTGCTTTACGAAAGTGCAAAGAAGTCTTTGTTTCAAAATTGTTGATGTACTGTTAATTATGGGTGCTGTTTTACCATTGATTTTTGGTATGGTTTTAAAAATTCTTTTTAATCCCGCAAGCGAAGGCATTAGCATTTCAGGCGCGTTGGTTTATTTTACAATTCCTATGCCGTTGCAAAATTTACCTATAACCGAATCACAGGTTAATTCGGCATTAGTTGTAATAACAATATTCTTTTTATGCCTTTATTTTACCCACGGGCTTTCTGTTAAATCAAATTTAAAGCGTCAGTTAATTGCCGAATGGATAGTTAAGCAGACACAGTCTTTGGTTAAAACGAATATGAGTGATTATTTTTCGGGATTTGCGCCGTTTGTAGCGGCAATAATGGGCCTTTCGGCGTTTTCAAGTCTTTTGGCGCTGTTAGGACTTTATGCACCCACTTCAGACATAAATATAGTAGGCGGTTGGGCAATACTTGTGTTTGTGCTTATAACATATTATAAGATGAAATGCGGACCGCTCCATTATGTAAAAAGTTTTGGAGATCCGGTGCCGTTTCTTTCGCCACTTAATATTATCAGTGAGGTTGCCACTCCTATTTCTATGGCGTTTCGTCATTATGGTAATGTGCTTTCGGGCGCAGTTATTTCGGTGCTTGTGGCTACAGGACTTCGAGGGCTTTCAAATATAATTTATAGTCTTCTACCTAAAGCTTTGGAAAGAGTTTTAAGCAATCTGCCGATATTGCAGATTGGTTTACCTGCAATACTTTCAATTTATTTTGATGTGTTTAGCGGTTGCTTGCAGGCATTTATTTTTGCGATGCTTACAATGCTATATGTAGCAAGCGGTTTTCCTGAAGAAGATTATTTTGCTCGTAAAGCAAAAAAATTAGCTAACTTAAAAAAATAAAAAATATATATTAAAACGGAGGAAAAAATTATGGAACTCGCAATTGGTATTATTTTAGGTTGCTGCGCATTAGGCGCAGGTGCTGCAATGATAGCAGGTATAGGACCTGGTATCGGTGAAGGCAATGCGGTAGCAAGCGCATGTGAAGCTATAGGACGTCAGCCGGAATGTAAAGGTTCTGTTACAACAACAATGTTGATGGGTTGCGCTATTGCAGAAACCACAGGTCTTTATGCTCTTGTTATTGCCATTTTGCTTATTTTTGTTGCCCCTAATATGCTTGTTAACATTTTGCTTAATGCAGTAAAATAATTTCGGGGGATTTTTAAATGCAAAATTTGGATATCATATCCGTAAACTTATGGCAGATACTCATATCCCTTGCAAACCTTACAATATTGTTTTTGTTGCTTAAGAAATTTTTGTATAAGCCCGTAACCAAAATGTTAGAGGAACGTCGCGCGCAGATTGACAGTCAATACGCCGATGCAGAAAACGCAAGCAACAGCGCAAAAGCCAAGGAGGCCGAGCTTACGGAACGTCTTTCGGGCGCAAAGGTTGAAGCCGAAAGCATTGTAAAAGAGGCTGCCGAGGCGGCTCGCGCACGCGGCGATAAAATTGTTGAGGATGCAAAGGTAAGTGCCGACGGTATTATCCGTCAAGCCGAGTTAGATGCCGAACTTCAGCGCAAAAAGGCTACTGAAAACATCAAAGAGCAGATTGTAGAGGTCTCTACCGCTTTGGCAGAAAAAATGTTAGAGCGCGAAATTAACCCTGACGATCATAAAGCGCTTATTGATGATTTTATTAATAAATTAGGTGACGAATAATGACAGCGACAGGTAACAACTATGCTGAGGCGCTGTTTATTTTAGCGCGTGAAGAAAATAGTGTTGAAGTGTTTTTTGAGGGACTAAAAACTGTAGAAGATGTTTTTAAAGAAAATGCCGAATACTTGCAGTTTTTATCCACGCCAAGTATTTCTAAAAGTGAACGTACTCAGGCTCTATTTGCGGCATTTGAAGGAAAGATTAACCAACACGTTTTGTCTTTTCTACAGTTGCTTTGCGAACACGGTAAGGCAGATAGTTTTTTTGAGTGTGTTTGTGAATTTGAACGTCTTAGGGCATTGGCAAACGCTACCGTTGAAGCAACGGTAAAATCCGCGGTTGAGCTTGACGATCAACAAAAAGAAGGTATTGTAAAGGCACTTGAAAAGCGCACGGGTAAAAACGTTTTGCTTAAGTGCGTTGTTGAGCCTACAATACTTGGCGGTATTGCCATAGAACTTGATGGCGAGCTACTTGACGGTAGTGTTAAAAACAACCTAAAACACGCAAGGGAAGTGATTAGCGAATGAGCGAAAAACAACAAGAAATAAGTTATATCATAAAAGAGCAGATAAAAAATTATCGCTCACAAATCGAAATGAAA
>SVOX01000120.1 GCA_015066165.1 Oscillospiraceae bacterium
GCAAACCCCAAAATTTCTAAAGAAGAGGCAAAAGACATCGCCTTAAAACACGCAAACCTAAAAGAAACCGATATAAGCGACTACGATATTGAACTTGATAACGAAGACGGTAAACTTATATATGACATTTCTTTTGAAGCAAACGGAAAAGAATACGATTATGACATCGACGCTCACACAGGCAACGTTACAAACAGTATGAACGAACTTATAGATTAATAAATATTTGGGCTTTGCATAAAAAAATGGCTGTATCCGTTTGGATACAGCCATTTAACATTACATATTAGTCATTAACATAAGGAAGTAATGCAATTTGACGAGCACGCTTAATAGCGGTTGTCAATTCACGCTGATGAGCAGCGCAAGTGCCGGTAGCACGGCGAGGTAAAATCTTAGCACGTTCAGAAATGAACTTACGAAGACGAGCTACATCCTTATAATCAATGGCTTCAACACGGTCAACACAGAAGTGACAAACCTTACGGCGTGGCTTTCTGTGCATGGGTCTTTCGTTTCTTTCTTCCATTGTAAAGCTCCTTAAATATTAATTTTAACAAATTAGAATGGTAAATCGTCGTCCGCTTCACCCATATCGGCAAAATCATTTACATCAGCATTGCTGAAAGATGCCGCTTCAGGAGTGCCTGACGGAGCAGAATCTCTTTTAGATTCAACAAATTGAACGTTACTTGCAACAACTTCAAACGCTGTACGGTTGTTGCCGTTCTTATCTTGATATCTTCTGGTTTGAATTGAACCTTCAATACCAATCAAGTTACCTTTTTTAAAATATTTAGTAATAAACTCGGCTGATTGACGCCAAGCAACAATATTTATAAAATCGGTTTGACGTTCCTCACCGGAACGGTAGCGGCGATCTACCGCTATTGAAAAAGTTGTTACGGGAATGCCGTTTGCAGTGGTTTTAAGTTCTGGGTCTGCTGTTAAGCGACCGGTTAAAACAACTAAATTAAACATTTCAGTATCTCCTTATTTTTTGATAACCATAATACGAAGAACGCCGTCAGTAATTTTTGCTTTACGCTCTAATTCTGCGGGGAAGGTTGGTTCGCTTTCAAAATTATAGAAAACATAGTAACCTTCTGCTTCGTCGTCGATAAGATAAGCCAAGCGACGCTTGCCCCAATCATCAACGTTTTCAATGGTACCGTTTTTAGCAATAAGGTCATTAAACTGTTCTTTCAAGTTCAATGTAGCTTCTTCACCGTTTGCTACGGAGAAAATCATTGCTGCCTCATACTTTGCGGTCATTTACTTGCACCTCCTTTTGGACTTTTGGTCCTACCTTTTTGGTAGAACAAGGAACTAATATGGGCATATCGCCCCATTTAGCAACCATTATTATAACAACTTCTCCTTGCTTTGTCAACAAAATTATTGATTTTTCTTAAAATTTATGTATAATATAGTTGAAAGGACTGATTTGTATGTTACTTACAATAGATATCGGCAATACTAATATTACATTGGGCGCATACAATTCCAATATTTTACGGCTTACAGCCCGTCTTGCAACCGACACCCGCAAGACCGACGACCAATATGCAATTGAAATTAGAGACGTTTTATCCCTTTACGATATATCAAGCGACCAAATTGAAGACTGCATAATTTCTTCAGTTGTACCTTCGGTTGCTAAGCATATTAGTCAAGCGGTTTCAAAACTTTGCCAAATTGTACCGCTTATGTTAGGTCCGGGCGTAAAAACAGGTCTTAACATTAAAATAGATAACCCCGCCCAACTCGGTGCCGACCTTGTAGCAGGTGCCGTTGGCGCTATTGACGCTTACACAATGCCTTGCGTTGTGATTGATATGGGCACTGCTTCTACCATAAGCGTACTCGACCGTAACGGTGCTTTTTTAGGCGGTGTGATTTCTGCAGGTGTTCGTCTTACGTTACGTGCTTTAACTGAAAATACCGCTCTGCTCTCGTCTATTCCAATTGAGGCGCCAAAATCGGTTATTGGCACCAACACAACCGAGTGTATGCAATCGGGGCTTGTTTACGGCACCGCCGCTATGCTTGACGGCATACTTGAACAAATAACCCAAGAACTTGGCGAAAAGCCAACCGTAGTAGCCACAGGCGGTCTTTCAAAAGAAATTATAACTCACTGTAAAACAAACATTATTTATAACGAAAACCTTTTGCTTGAAGGTCTTCGTGTGATATACGAAAAAAACCATTAGTAATTACTGCTTTTGCAGATTACAAATATTATGAACTGCACCGCTTTGGGCAGTATCGGAGGTAATTTTATGTCAACAGAAAGAAAACAACAAACCCGTGTTTTAGTACTCGGTGCGGTATTTACAGCACTTGTAATTATTTTACAATTACTTGGCTCGTTTATCCGTTTTGGTATGTTCTCGGTATCGCTTGTGCTTTTACCTATTATAATAGGTGCGGCGACTTGCGGATATAAAATCGGCGCTTGGCTTGGTTTTGTATTTGGTATGGCGGTACTCTTGAGCGGTGACGCAACTGCGTTTTTAACCATCGACTACTGGGGCACAATTGCAACCGTTTTGGTTAAAGGTACACTTTGCGGATTATTAGCAGGGCTTACTTACAAAGTCCTTGAAAAATTTAACCGCTATTTAGCAGTTATGGCAGCCGCTATAGTTTGCCCAATAGTAAATACAGGTATTTTCTTATTGGGTTGTAAACTGTTTTTCTTTGAAACAATCAAAACTTGGGGCGCCGCCGCCGGATTTAACAATGCGGTAGCATATATGTTTTTAGGTTTAGCAGGTGGCAATTTCTTATTTGAACTTGGAACAAATCTTATACTCTCCCCCGCCGTTGTTCGTGTACTTAAACTTGTTAAAATTAAATAATTTTTAAAATATAAGTCCTTCGTAAATGAAGGGCTTTATTTTTTTGCAACTCAAAACCTATATCTAAAATCAATGCAAAAAATATCGGTTTTGGTATAGTTTGTTAAAAAAATAACAAAGTTATTCCGTTTTTCTTAAGATTTTGAAAAAAGTTTGTTAATTTTTTAACAAACCTATTGACATTTTATTTTATATGTCATATAATGGGGTACATATTTTAAAAAATAATTTTTGGAGGTCATATATTATGGCAAGAGTTTATAACTTTAGTGCAGGTCCTTCTATGCTCCCTGAAGAAGTATTAAAGACCGCAGCAGCAGAAATGTTAGAATTTGGTGAAAGCGGACAATCCGTTATGGAAATGTCACACCGTTCAAAAGAATACCAAGCAATTTTCGACGAAACCGAAGCAAACCTTCGTGAAATTATGAACATCCCCGAAAATTACGAAGTATTGTTCTTACAAGGCGGTGCTTCAACCCAATTTGCAATGATTCCCTTAAACCTTATGAACAAAAACAAAAAGGCAGACTTTATTATCACAGGTCAATGGGCTAATAAAGCGTATAAAGAAGCCGCTCGTTACGGCGCCGCTCGTGAAGTAGCATCTTCTAAAGATAAAACATTTAGTTATATTCCTAAAACCACCGCTGCCGATTTTGATAAAGACGCTGACTTTGTTCATATTTGTATGAATAACACAATTTACGGTACAAAATATCACGAATTGCCCGACACAGGCGATGTTCCGCTTATTGCCGATATTTCAAGTTGTATTTTGTCTGAACCGATTGACGTTACAAAATTTGGTATGCTTTATGCAGGCGCTCAAAAGAACGTTGCTCCCGCAGGTGTTACAATTGTTATTATCCGTAAAGATTTAATTGGCAACGCTATGGACATTACTCCTACAATGCTTAACTACGTAACCCACGCTGAAAACGGTTCAATGTTCAACACTCCCC
>SVOX01000121.1 GCA_015066165.1 Oscillospiraceae bacterium
GTAGACGGTTTTATTTTCCGATTGCTTTTTTTCTCTGAAAATGGATTTTTTCATATTTCTACCTCTCATAATAAATCTTGATATCTATATTATTGGCAGTAGCCAAAGATTTTAGCATCTGCTTCGTCAAAGGGGAGAATTTCAGCAGTAACTCTTGCGTGGTCGTCAAGGTTATCAATTTCATCAATATAGTAGTCTTCGTAAGAGAAGGCCTTAATATTGAGAGCGGGGAAGATTTCGTTAAGTGCGTTTTCAGCGTAGCACTTGTCTTCGCCTTTGTGGATGAATTCAACAACTTTGCCAATCCAAGCAGAAGTGGTTGCTTTGTCTAATTTGTAGAAGGGTTGGAAAGCAAAACAGTCTTCATCAAAAATGTGGATAGAAACTTCTTGAATTTTACCGTCTTTAACTCTGCCCTTGAAGTCTTTTTCAGGAAGAGCTTTCTTAAAGTTAACAGTACCTGTGCATTTGTCTTCACAAGCGAGAACGTCGTGAAGAAGTTTGCGGTTGAATACCAAGTCACCGTGGAAGAAGAGCATATCGTCGTCCATAAGGTCACGAGCCAAATACATTGAGTAAATGTAGTTTGTTTTGTCGTAAATGTCGTTACGAACAAATGAGAAATTTAATTCCGGAAATTCTGCCGCAACACCTTTTAATTGGTCTTCAAAAGGACCGGTGGTAATGATAAAATCTTTTATTCCTTCAGCACTTAAAAGACGGATTTGACGGTGGAAAATAGTTTCTCCATCTTTGAGTTGTGCCATAGATTTGTGGTTGTTTTTTGTAAAATCGCCCATGCGATTGCCAAGGCCTGAATTGAAGATAACAGCTTTCATAACTGTACCCCTTTCAATTATTTAAAATATTTTGCGCACATATTTTCGCAACGAGCATATTATATTAAAAATCAACAAAAAAGTCAATACTTTTAAAAATTAACACTTGAAAATCACGTAATGTTGATTTATAATAGACATATACGGAAAAAAGGGTGATTTTTATGTCGGTTGGTTCAAATATAAAAAAGAGAAGATACGAATTGCGTATGTCACAACAAGAGTTGGCAGATGCTATGGGATATAAAACAAGGTCAACCATTGCCAAAATAGAATCTGGCGAAAATGACGTATCTCAAAAGAAACTTCAAAAGTTTGCAAATGTACTTGACACAACTGTTGAATCTTTAATAACGGGTTATTCTCAAAGTTATCAACCTGCGGGGGTAGAGTTTTCCACTCGTAGTGCAAATTCAAATAAAAACGTTGTGCTTATTCTTGCGGGTGGTAAATCGGGAAAAAATAACCGTAATATTCCTAATCAGTTTATTGACGTTCACGGTAAGCCGATTATTGTTCACTGTATGGAAGCATATCAAGCGCACCCTTCGATTGATGATATATACGTTGTTTGTCTTAAAGGGTGGGAAGATATTGTAAAAGCATATGCTGTTCAGTTTGGGGTAACCAAATTAAAGGGCATTGTAACAGCGGGTAACAGCGGTGTTGCATCGCTTAAAAACGGTTATAATTATATTATGGATAAATATTCACCCGAAGATACGCTTATAATACAAGAAGCCACAAGACCTATGGTTAGAACCGAAACTATTTCTAAACTTTTACTCGCCTGTGCTGAAAAGGGAAGTGCTACCATTTGTCATAAAATGGATAACTACGTTCAGTTTTCAATATCTGGTGATTATCCTGAATATATTGAGCGTGACAGCATTATAGCAATGCAGTCGCCCGAAGCACACCGCTTTTCACTTATAAAAGAAGTGTTTGAAATGGTTGAAAAAACGGGGCATTTGCTTAATGAATCCTGTTGCACAATGCTTATGTATAATTTGGGACTTGATTTGAACTTTATTGAAGGCGGAATAAATAATATTAAAATTGAGCGTGAAGAAGATATTTTAAAATTCAGCGCACTTTGTAAATAAAAAATGCTTGAGATTATCTCAAGCATTTTTTTATCTTTATTTACCCAACATTTTGTGAACTATGGGCCAAGCGGGGTCGGCATAGAAACGGTGACCTTCATCACCGATAACGTGTGCAACCTTGTCTGAATCGCCCATTTCTTCGTATGCTTTTTTGCCATCTTGGAATACCTTTTTGGCGGCGTCTATCGGGAAAATGTTATCTTCCTTGCCATTTACTTGTATAAAGTATTTTGGATATGCCATAGCCAAAAGGTCGCCCATATCAAAATATGTTGCGATTTGCGGAACATAGTTACAAGCGCAGTGGTTCATAGCACCGATAGAATCTTTATAAGTACACATAGCGCAGGAAGGCATTGCAAGTTTAACACGGTCTTCGAGTGCTGCAATATAAGCGGTTGCGGTACCGCCGCCCGAATTACCCATACAGCAAATGTTGTTTATATCAACAAGGTCTTGGAAATTTTGTTCTATAACGTCTAAAAGACGGGCAAAATCCCAAACTCGTTCACCTATTGTTGTTCTTCCCATAAGGAAGTTTGTGACAGCCGATTCGTAGCATTGGGGGTTATAGTTGTTACAACTTAATTCACCAAAGTTCCTCATTTCAAGGGCTATTGCTGCAAAACCTTCTTTGACCGCACGAATACAAAAATCACGGTCTCCGCCTTTGATATCTTTTTCGTCACCGGGGAACTTTGGATTGGCGAGTGAAATGTGCATACCTTTTGAGTGACCTTGCATACAAACCATAACAGGTGGATTTTTTACACCGTTGGGTAATAAAAGGTGGCACGGTACACGGTAGCCCTCTTCTGACTGGAAAGTAAAGCGAATTTCGGTAAAATCTTCGTGTTGTTCTTCAAATTCAATTTGTAAGTCAGGGTTGCAAAAAGTGAATTTTTCCATACCTAAAAGACCGCGTAAAATTTCTTTGGCTTTTGGTTGCCAGGTTTTTAAATCTTTGCCTTTATATGCGAACTGCGGCTTTTGTTTTTGGATTAGTTCTTTTGTGAATTCGTATGTATTTTTCATATTTCATTCTCCTTTGGAGTGAGTTTTTTCATATCAAAAATAGCGATAAGTATGCTTGAAAAAATAACAAGTACAGTTCCTATAACAGTGGCAACAGTGATTTTTTCGTTAAGGAATATAGCACCTACAACAATACTTGTTATGGGTTCTAAAGTGCTTAAAATAGAGGCACGTTCGCCACCTATTATAAATGTACCCGCTTGAAAAAGTACAACAGCGCCGGTTGTTATAAGAATTGCAAAAAGTATGCACAAAAGCCAACCTGTAATACTTTTTGGAAGTATTAAACTGTTTGTGGCTATACATATGAAAAACAAAACAACGCTGTTTATAAGGGCAACGTAAAAACTAAATAAAAAGCCCGAAATTTTTGAAGAATCAAAATTAGAAAGCAAACAAACGTAAATTGCGTATGTAATACCTGAAGAAAGAGCCAAAACACTACCGATAAGCGACAGCGGTTGTCCCGGTGTGTAAAAAAGGCAAATACCTACTATACATATTAAAACGGGCAGTAAAGTTTTAAAATTGGGCTTTTGTTTAAAAAATAAAACACCTAAAATTATAACTATTGCGGGATAAATAAAATGAAAAACTGTGGCTGTGCCTGATGCCATGTGCTTATAAGAACTAAAAAGCAAAAGCGGTGTAAGACAACACCCCATAATCGCAATAATACTGATTTTTGGCAATGTTTTTATGGGGAATAAAAGTGTTTTACTATTTATAAATGCTAAAAACGCCATAACGGGTAAAGCCAAAAAATTTCTAAAAAATACAAGCGAAAAAGGGTTTACACCGTCGG
>SVOX01000122.1 GCA_015066165.1 Oscillospiraceae bacterium
GTTCAAGGGCGACAAGGTGCCTGATATTGACCTAAACTTTTCGGATATATTCCAAACCGAAGTTCAAAAATACACTGAAACCCTTTTTGGTAGCGAAAACGTGTTTAAAGCGGGTACTATTTCTACCGTTGCCGAAAAAACCGCCTTTGGCTTTGCAAAAGCATACGCTGAGAAAAAGGGTGTTACTTTAAGTCAAGCCGAACTATCACGCTTGGCGGCATTGGTTGAAAAATCAAAAATCAAAACCACAACGGGTCAACACCCTGCGGGTATGATTGTAGTTCCTAATACTAATACAATTTATGATTTTTGCCCCATACAACACCCTGCAAACAAAGCCGAGTCGGGTGTGGTTACAACCCACTTTGACTTCCATTCTATTCACGATACAATTTTAAAACTTGACGAACTCGGTCACGTTGTTCCTACAACCTACAAGTATTTGGAAGAATATTCGGGTATTCCTGTAAGTCAGGTTTCAATGAGTGACCCAAAAGTTTACAGTCTCTTCACTTCGCCCGAAGCGTTGGGTGTAACGGCTGAAGAAATTGACTCTAAAACAGGTACTTTTTGTATTCCCGAATTTGGCACAAAGTTTGTACGGGATATGCTTGTTGACTGTAAGCCCCAAAATTTCTCTGACCTTTTGCAAATTTCGGGCCTTTCTCACGGTACCGACGTTTATTTAGGCAACGCTAAAGACCTTATCGATAACGGCACTTGCACCATTTCGGAAGTTATTGGTACACGTGATAATATCATGGTTTATCTTATCCATCAAGGTATGGAAGAGGGAAGAGCGTTCCAAATTACTGAAACTGTTCGTAAAGGACTTGTGGCAAAAGGTAAAGTTTCTAAAGAAGATTGGGGTAAAATGGAAGAAGATATGCGCAAAGTCGGTGTACCCGAATGGTATATCGGCAGTTGCTACAAAATCAAGTATATGTTCCCCAAGGCACACGCTGCCGCTTACGTTATTGGCGCTTTGCGACTTGCTTGGTACAAGGTTTATAAACCGCTTGAATTTTACTGCGCTTACTTTACTGCCCGTCCCGAAGACGTGGACGTACCCGTAATTATGGGCGGTATAAATTCGGTAAGACGCTACTTGCAAGAAATAAAAGCCAAGGGTAAAGAAGCAACTCAAAAAGAACTTGACGTATATGAAAATATGCTTATTTTCAATGAGCTTATGTCACGCGGAATTGAAGTTTTACCAATAGATTTGGAAAAATCTCACGCTATGAAATATTTGCCCGAAGACGGTAAAATCCGTTTGCCTTTCGGTTCACTTTCGGGTGTTGGTGAAAAGGCGGCTTATTCAATTTATGAGGCGGCGCAAAAGGGCGACTTTATTTCAAAGGAAGATTTCCAATTAGAAGCAGGTGTTTCAAAGACAATTATTCAAAACCTTGCCGACCTTGGAGCATTAGATTCCTTGCCTGATACAAATCAAATATCAATGTTCTAATAAAAACTCTCTGCTGAATTTCAGCAGAGAGTTTTTTGAAAATAGGGTATTATTTGATTTGTTGTAAGTTTTAAATTTTTTTATTTGCGGTTCTCCATAGGAATATATTCTCTATGTGGTTGCACCGCCATATAAGCAGGACGAATGATTTTGCCGGCATTGAGAATTTCTTCAATACGGTGAGCCGACCATCCAACAATACGCGCAATGGCGAAAATCGGTGTAAATAATTCGCGTGGAAGCCCCAACATATCATAAACAAAGCCACTGTAGAAGTCAACGTTGGCGCTTACACCTTTATACATCTTGCGATGTTTAGAAATAATTTTTGGCGCAATTTCTTCAACCGTGGAATAAAGAGCGAACTCTTCAGAGAGTCCTTTCTCTGCCGAAAGATTTTTAACGTATTCTTTAAAAACTTGGGCTCTGGGGTCTGAGTAAGAGTAAATTGCGTGACCGATACCGTAAACAAGACCTGTTTTATCAAATGCTTCTTTGTTTACGATTTTGTTGATATATTTAGATACTTCATCTTGGTCTTTCCAGTCTTTGATATTTGCTTTAATATCCTCAAACATAGCCGTTACTTTAAGGTTTGCGCCACCGTGCTTCGGACCTTTTAGTGAACCTAAAGCCGCCGCAATTGCTGAGTACGTATCAGTTCCTGAGGAGGAAACAACGTGGGTGGTAAAGGTAGAGTTATTACCGCCGCCGTGTTCCGCATGAAGAACTAAAGCCATATCTAAAACTTTCGCCTCGAGTTCGGTATATTTTCCGTCAAGACGAAGCATATAAAGTATATTTTCCGCAGTAGATAACTCGGGACGGGGTTCGTGAATAAAAAAGCTTTCGCTTTTTTTCATATGATAGTTGTAAGCGTTATATCCGTAAACCGCTAAAGAGGGGAAACGTGCTATAAGCTGTAAACATTGGCGAATAAGGTTTGGAATGCTTGTATCGTCGGCAGAAAGGTCGTATGAATAAAGCGTGAGTACACTACGTGCAAGAGAATTCATCATATCAGCCGACGGTGCTTTCATAATAACATCGCGAACAAAATTGTCAGGCAAAGGACGCAGAGAAGCCAAATCTTTTTTAAAATCTGATAATTCTTCTTTTGTGGGAAGATTGCCAAAAAGGAGAAGATATGCAACTTCTTCAAAGCCAAAACGGTTTTGAGAGGTGAAGTCACCAACGATTTTTTTAATGTCGTATCCACGATAATAAAGTTCGCCGGGGCAATAAACCTCTTTGCCGTCAACTTCCTTTCTTGCTATTATGTCTGAAATTTCGGTAAGTCCTGTCAAAACGCCCTTACCGTTAAGGTCACGAAGGCCTCTGTAAACCTGATGCTTTACATTAAGTTCAGGGTCGATTTTACAGTTGCCAAGACAAAGTTGGGTGTATTTTCCGATTTGTGTATCAAATGAATTGTAGGTAGGTTTAATGCTCATTTTACCCCTTCTTTCTGAATTTAATATATTATAATTTGAAATTATGAACTTGAGTTTAATAATTGTGAAAATTTGTTTAAACTTCCCATTTTATAAGCGGTGAAGTATATTCTTTGCCACATTCGAACGGCTCTTTCAAGGAAAGAGCGTATAAATCGGTTGCACGGTTTTCAATTTCAAAAACCTTTTTAGCGTTATGACCTAAATTTTCAATTTCATTTGCACGCATTACTACCGGTATTTTTGAAATTTTGCGATTCTCTGTTATAAGTTGTTCGCCCAATTTATTAAAACCCAAAACCCGCAAATAAGGCGGAGTTTTTAAAAATACACTGTTGTCAATCCCCAAAAACGCCGAAAGCACAAGGCGTCGAATACGGGCTAGGGTATATCGTTTAACCTTTATTTTTTCATAAAGCATATTAAGATTTTTACCACTTTTAATTGCTGTGAATAATTTATTTTCAAGCCCTTCGCTTAAATCGGGCAAATTTGCAAGGACTTTAGGTGTTTTTGTTCGCAAAACACCTAAAATTAAGTTTTCAATTTCTTTAATGTTTGAATAATCGGCAGTTTTGAAAAGATGTGTTATTTCGCTTGGAAAGTGAATTTTACAACTTTCAAAATCTCCTTGTTTAATTTTTTCACGTATAGCGCCGGCACTTACAAAATCGCTGTCAAAATCAGGACTGTCGTGCAAAGCGCCAAGTCTTTTTACGGTCTTGAAATTGATTTTAGAATTTATACGTTTTGCTGCGAGTATATATTCAATTCCAAGGTTGT
>SVOX01000123.1 GCA_015066165.1 Oscillospiraceae bacterium
TACCTGTTAAAACTGCCTTTTCAGCATTGATAACTACAACGTGGTCACCGCAATCAACGTGAGGGGTGAACTCGGGCTTAACCTTACCGCGAAGTAAATCAGCAACCTTTGTTGCTGTGCGGCCGAGAGGTTTGCCGGCTGCGTCGATAATATACCATTTACGCTGAATATCAGCAGGTTTTGCCATGAATGTTGACATTTTAAAACCCTCCAAAAAAATTTAAGTTTGCAACGGTTCCCCATTGCGTCAGCTTGAATATAATACCACAACCAAACACCACTGTCAACAACTTTTTTAAAAAATTTTAATTTACATTTAACTTTCTCTTGTTTTCTTTTGTTTTCTCTTGTTTTCTTTTGTTTTCTCGGTTGCGATTTTATAAATTTATTATGTTTTGTATTGCTTTTTACCTCTCCTTATATTAAAATATAACTATAAAAAGAAAGGAGAGTATTATGGATAACAAGTTTAAATCAAAAAAATTTATTATAGTCATATCCATAATATCGGCTATCATAATTGTAATTTCAACCATAGCCGCAATAAACCTTATGAATCACAATAAAATCCAAAACCAAAACAACGGTATAACCGATACCACTAACCAAGGTTTTCAAAGTACTGTTCTTGAAACTTCCAACAAAGATTTCACACCTTTTGAAAACGCCACAATTTTTAAATCCCGACCTGAATCAAACGTACAATACAAACCCATAACCAACGAATTTTTAGAACCTATTTATGAAAACAAAGTTTTTACCGACCCAAAAACAAAAAAGGAATTATTGTACTGCCTATATCTACCCGAAAATTACACTAAGGATAAAAAATATCCCGTAATTTTATTTATGCACGGTGTTGGCGGTGTGGGTTCAAACTACGTTGGTGCTGTTTATAGTTTTAATACCGTATTTCAAAATAGCGCAGATATTGTAAAAAACGCCATTATCTTAGCGCCACAAGCACCCGATTCACAAGGATATTGGCCAATAGACCAAGACGGTTGGGGTTCGGTTGCTATGCGTTTACTTTTAGAAATTGAAAAAACCTATTCATGCGATACTAACAGAATTTACATAACCGGTAACTCAATGGGCGGTCACGGAACTTGGAATTTGCTTGAAACATACGGTGAACACTTTGCTGCAGGTATTCCAATTTGCGGTTGGGGCAACCCTTTAAATGCGCCAAAACTTAAAAACATTCCTATTTGGATTTATCACGGCGACCAAGACCCGACAGTTCCTGTCACCGCTTCAAAACTTATGCACAAAGCCATTAAAACCGCCGGTGGTAAAAAAGTACAATATACTGAACTTGAAGGTGTGGCCCACGATTCCTGGCCAACCGCCTACAGCAACCGTGAACTTATCAGTTGGTTATTCTACCAAAACAAAACAACTAATCCAAATGCCACATATGAACTAATACCGCTTTTAACAGTAAGAGACGATAACCAAAATATCATTATATGCGAAAAAGATACCACTTTAATTTCTTATACAACAATCGATTCTCAAGACTGTATAGAACTAAAACTCACAAAAGAAGGAACCAAAAAACTTGAAACCGCTTATAAAAACTCAAACGGTAAAACCTTTAACGTGTATTTTGGCAACAAAAAAATTATGACCTTCACTGCCAAAGAAAAAGGTGAAATAAACGATACGTTTTATATTGTTGGCAGTTTTAGTTCGCTTAATTATTATGAATATATCGATAAAATCAATACTTATATGGAATAATTCAAAAAGGTAGATGCCAAACGGCACCTACCTTTATTATTTAGGTCTTCTACTGTTATGTAGCAAAACCTGTTGGATTTATATCAAGCCCAAAACTGACCGTCAGTGCCTTGTCCACTTTTCCCATTGCCGAAATATCCAAAGCACCCATTTTTTCTTTGAGTCGTTTTTTATCAATGGTTCTCACCTGTTCCAAAAGTACAATTGAATCTTTGGCAAGTCCGCATTCCACCGCATCAACCGAAATATGTGTAGGCAGTTTTGTTTTATCTCTTTGGCTTGTTATTGCCGCCGCTATAACTGTTGGACTGTACTTATTTCCAACGTCGTTTTGTATTATAAGAACAGGTCTAACTCCACCCTGCTCTGAACCTATTACAGGACTTAAATCGGCGTAATATATTTCTCCACGTTTTATATTCATAAACTTTTCACACTCCGATTATATTGTTGCCACAAACGAATTAAAATAATCAAAAATTCGTTTTACAATATATAATATGTAAAAAAATTTATTGGGTGAAGCGTTTTTGGTGGTATTTGGCGGTTGACTTGAACCTTAATTATAAGGTATAATTCAAGTTAGAGGTGACTAACTAATGGATACTTATAATATAACTGGTATGAGTTGCGCCGCTTGCAGTGCAAGGGTTGAAACTGCGGTTTCGTCATTAAGAGGCGTTGATGAATGTTCGGTAAACTTGCTAACCAATTCAATGACCGTTTCGGGTAATATTTCTTATAAAGAAGTAATTAAGGCGGTAGAAAAAGCAGGTTACGGCGCCACTTTAAAAGACGGTGCACAAAATGAAGTAATTAGAGATATGCTCACCCCCACCCTCAAAAAACGTCTGATTTTTTCACTTGTATTTTTAGTTATATTAATGTATTTTTCAATGTTCCACACAATGTGGCACTTTCCTTTGCCAACTTTTTTATCTAATAATCCATTTGCTATTTCAGTAATTCAGTTAACTCTCACCGTTGTTGTAATGATACTCAACCGCAACTTTTTTGTAAGCGGTTTTAAAGGCGTTATTCACAAAGCACCCAATATGGACACACTTGTAAGTATTGGTTCACTTGCCGGCTTTATTTATAGTGTAACAACGGTTGCCAAAATCGGCTTTGCCCAATTCAGTAATGATTTTACCCAAGCATTTGCTTGTTTTCATGACCTGTATTTTGAATCAAGCGCAATGATTCTTGCGCTTGTTACGTTTGGTAAAATGCTTGAAGCAAAAGCCAAAGGCAAAACCACAAATGCACTAAAACGCCTTATGGAACTATCACCTAAAACTGCCACTTTGATTATTGACGGTATCGAAACCGAAGTTTCTGCGGCAAAGGTTAAAATTGGAGATATTTTTATAGTAAAACCAGGTCAAAGCGTTGCCGTTGACGGAATTGTGTTAGAAGGTTTTAGCGCTATTGATGAATCAATGTTAAGCGGTGAAAGTATTCCGGTTGAAAAGCAAGTTGGTGATACGGTATCTTCGGGTACAATTAACCAATCGGGCTTTTTGAAATGTCAAGCAACAGCCGTTGGAAACGATACTGCCATATCACAAATTGTTAAAATGGTAAGCGATGCCGCCGCAACAAAAGCCCCTATTGCCAAAATAGCCGATAAGGTTTCGGGCTATTTTGTACCAACAGTTATTATTATTGCTTTAATCACTACAATAGTTTGGCTTATTTGTGGGCAAACCGTTGGTTTTGCACTGGCACGTGGAATTTCGGTTTTAGTTATTAGTTGCCCCTGTGCTTTAGGACTTGCAACCCCTGTTGCAATAATGGTTTCAAACGGCAAAGGTGCCAAAAACGGTATTTTGTTTAAAAATTCAGTTGCTTTAGAAAATATAGGAAAAGCCCAAATTATTTGCTTTGA
>SVOX01000124.1 GCA_015066165.1 Oscillospiraceae bacterium
TAAGGGTATGGTACCCGACAAAACAATCGGCCGCAAGGCACTCACAAGACTTCACGTTTATGCAGGCGCTGACTACAAGCAAGTAGCTCAAAAGCCCGAAGTTTATGAATTTTAAGAAAGGAGTAATTAGAAATGTTTGAAGGACAAAGTTATTTTTACGGCACAGGTAGAAGAAAATCTTCTGTAGCTCGTGTTCGCGTTTACAACGGTACCGGTAAAATCACTATCAATGACAGAGACATTGACGATTACTTCGGTCTTGAAACCTTGAAACTTATCGTTCGTCAACCTTTAACTCTTACAGGCACAACCGATAAGTTTGATATCGTATGCCGTGTTGCAGGCGGCGGTGTTACCGGTCAAGCCGGTGCTATCCGTCACGGTATTTCACGTGCTCTTCTTCAATTTGACGGTGAACTCCGTTCACAACTCAAAAAAGCAGGTCTCTTAACTCGTGACCCAAGAATGAAGGAAAGAAAGAAATACGGTCTCAAAGGCGCACGTCGTGCACCCCAATTCTCAAAGAGATAATTATTTTATCAAGAAAATGGCTTGTTTACAGGGTTTTCGCCTTGTTGCAAGCCTTTTTTGATGTCCGTTTGATGTCCGAACGGTCAAAAAACATAAAAAATCAGCGGTTAAGGTGTAAAATCCTCAACCGCTTTTTTGTTGCATACAAAAGGCTATTGCAATTTACAAAAAGTTATGATACAATAATCAAGGTAAAGCCTTATTTTATCGGACTTTTCAAAACGCTATAAAACACTACAAAACAGCGTTCTTATTTCTCAAAGAGATAATTTCGGCTTTGCCGAAAAACAAAATACTCCGCAGCTATGCGGAGTATTTTTTTATCTCTTTGAGAACAACGAAATAAATCTCTTGCGAGATTTGTGAAATACACTTTATGTGTGAAATTTGCCTTCGGCAAGTGAAATGTCTGCGGACGTGGGAGATTTATTTCATTTCACTTTTCGCGAAGCGGAAAATTTCACAATATGCAAAGCATATTATTTCACATTCGTTGTTGACGAATATTTCACCTATGATGAAACAAACCCCCGAAACCGTCTTTGGTTTAGGGGTTTTGTTTTTGCCTTGATTTTCGCTTTGGTGCAAACTTGGTGCAAGTTATTTTAAAAGGACTATGACACACGAAATGTCATAGTCCTTTTTCTTTATATGTTCAATATTTTTTGATTAGTGATATTTAGCGGAGTATTTTATTTAAGGCCAAATATTCACGCAAATATATTCCACGTCGCATTTCATCGGATTCAGTGTAATCTGCATGTTTTGAAAAAATAGTGCGAATTGTTTCTATCGGCATCCATCTTGGTTCCATACCTACCGCCTTTTCCCGCTGTGTCAAATGCAATTCCGATGTACCTATGATATTACACAAAAAATAACGGTCAATATACTTTGTATCCTCATAGTACTCATTGATTTGCAATACGCAATCGGAAGGCTCGACAACGAATCCTGTTTCTTCTTCAACTTCTCTTACACAACAACCTTTTTCATCTTCTTCATTTTCTATACCGCCTCCAGGAATCATCCATTGGTCAGTTTTTGTTTCATAATTAAGCAATATCAAGCCGTCTTTGACTACGATGCCACGGCAGGCAACTCTTACCTTATCCCAAGCACCAAAATAATTATCGCCTACAATTTCGATTGTTTCCATATTCCACACCTCGCCAAATTCTTGCTTATCATTTCATTTAGTATATCACAAAATTATTAATTTTTCAAACTACTTCAATCTTTATGACTCTTTTTCTTTATATAAGACTCTTTATAAATCTTCATGATTATATAAGCATTATGAGTCATTGTCTGAAACATATAGCGATTTTGGTTATAGTCAAAACAAAATAGATTTGGTTGTTTTGGATTATAAAGTAATAAAACTTTTTATTTACAATTTATTTAAAAAATGGTATTATATATATGTTATACTATTTTAGAATAAACTATGGAGGTTCTATTATGATAGAGGTAAAAGGCCTATCTAAAAGATACGGTACTCATCTTGCCGTAAGTGATGCTAATTTCAGCATCAAAAAAGGCGAAGTTATAGGTTTCCTTGGTCCTAACGGCGCGGGTAAATCTACTATTATGAACATATTGACCGGTTATTTATCATTAACCCAAGGTCAAGTTTCTATTGATGGTTTTGACATTATGGAAAACCCTGAAGAAGCCAAAAAACGTATTGGTTATCTTCCTGAAATTCCACCCCTTTATATTGATATGAAGGTTAAGGAATATCTTTACTTTATTTATGACCTTAAAAAAGTAAAGTTCCCCAAAAAAGCACACATTGACGAAATTATGAAACTTATCAAAATTGATAATGTGGCAAATCGTCTTATCAAGAATTTATCTAAAGGTTACCGTCAAAGAGTGGGCTTGGCTCAAGCGCTTGTTGGCAACCCCGACGTACTTATTCTTGACGAACCAACCGTTGGTCTTGACCCAAAGCAAATTATTGAAATTAGAAATTTAATTTCACGTCTTGGTAAAAACCACACAATTATTTTGTCTTCTCACATTTTGTCTGAAATTCAGGCGGTTTGCGAAAGAGTTATTATTATTAACCAAGGCAGAATTATTGCTGACGATAATGCGGATAATTTGTCTAACCGTCTTTCAAACGACTGTTCAATAGTTGCCAGAATTGACGGTAGCGAAAAAGAAACACTTGCGGCTCTTAAAGGGGTTAAGGGTGTTAAAAACGTAATGTCACTTGGTTGTAAAGAACAGGGAAGTTTTGATTTTCTTATTGAGCCGAATGATGACGTTGATATTCGCAAAGCGGTTTTTGAATGTGCAGTATCAAAGGGCAAAACAATTTTATCGCTCACAAGCAATAAATTATCACTTGAACAGGTATTCTTACGCCTTACCGAAGCCGGAAGTTACGAAGAAGCAAGAAAACTTTTGGGCTTTGAAGACCAAGAAACTGTAGAAGAAAATATGGAAGAAACAGTTGAAGAAACAAGCGAAGTTTCTCAAACTGAAGTGAAGGAGGAAGAATAATGTTAGCAATATTTAAAAGAGAATTTAAAGCATATTTTTCCACTCCAATAGGTTATATTGTTTTAGCCGCTTTTTATTTCTTTACCGGTCTTTATTTTTCGGTAATGTATGCAAGCGGTATTCCGCAGGTTGAAATGGTTGTTTCTGAAATGCTTACAGTTACAATTTTCATTATGCCGATTATTACAATGCGTCTTATGAGTGAAGACCGTCGTCAAAAGGTTGACCAAGCGTTGTTCACTGCCCCTGTTAAACTTATTTCAATAGTTTTGGGTAAGTTTTTTGCGGCGCTTTCGGTTTTTGCGCTTGGCTTTGTTCCAACAATTATTTTTGAAATAATTGTAATGTCTTACGTTAGCGTTAACGTTTTAACATTTTTATATTCGCTTTTAGGCATTTTGCTTTTGGGCAGCACATTAATTGCTATTGGTATGTTTATCTCAAGCTTGACCGAAAGTTCGGTAGTTTCCGCTATACTTACATTGGTGATTAATATTTTGGTGCTTTATATGTCTAACTTTGCACAAATGATTGGTGTTGAATGGATTGCCACC
>SVOX01000125.1 GCA_015066165.1 Oscillospiraceae bacterium
TTCAAGGTCCGTCAGTAAGCTTTTTGGCTTACTTTTACACACCCTTTCTCAAGGGCGCCCGATTATAATACCACATCAATTCCCCTTTGTCAACACTTTTTTTAAACTTTTTTTAAAAAATTTTTAAAATAAAAAAAGCACACCTGTTAGTTTATACAAATGTGCTTCTATTATCAACAAAAAAGCGATTATTTTGTTCAAAATTACTTATTTATAATATATTCAGCAATTTTTATGCCATCAACTGCTGCCGACATAATACCGCCGGCATACCCTGCTCCCTCGCCTGCAGGATACAATCCTTTAAGATTCACACTTTGAAATTCATCATTTCTTAAAATTCTTACAGGTGAAGAACTTCGAGTTTCAGGTGCGGTAAGTACCGCATCTTTATTCGCAAAACCTTTAATCTTTTTATCGAACTCTAAAATTCCCATTTTCAAACTCTCTATTATATATGTAGGGAATATTTTAGAAAAATCAGCAAAACTGTATTTGGGTTTCACCGTTGGCTCAACTTCGCCGATTTTGAAATCTTCACCGTAAACAAACTCGCCAAGCGTTGTGACAGGAACATCACCGTTACATATATTATATGCGTTTTGCTCAATCGTTCTTTGCAATTCGCAACCTGCCAAAACATCATCACCCGTAAAATCTTCGGGACCGACTCCCACAAGCAAAGCGCTGTTAGCATTTTTACCGTCACGCAAAGAATTACTCATACCATTAACAGCAAGTTTTTCTTCTTCACTTGAAGAATTTATCACCTCTCCGCCCGGGCACATACAAAAAGTATATACCCCTCTGCCGTTCGGCAAGTGGACAGCCATTTTATAATCAGCCGCCGAAAGTGACGGATGGTTATAAAACTTACCGTAAAGCGACTTGTTTATATTCTCTTGCAAATGTTCAATTCTAACACCAATCGAAAACGGTTTCTTTTCCATCTCAACGCCAAAATCTCGCAAATACTCAAAAACGTCACGAGCCGAGTGACCTGTAGCTAAAACCAATTCATCGCAACAAATTTCTTTGCCGTTTACAATAATTGAAGTTACCTTATTATTATGTGTATTGATTTTTTCAAGTTTATTACCAAAAAGAACCGTTCCGCCAAGAGCGATAATCTCTTTGCGAATACTTTTAACAACCGAAACCAAAACGTCAGTACCAATATGGGGTTTCGCATCGGTAAGAATATTTTTACCTGCCCCGTGCGAAACAAATTCCAAAAGCACCGCACGACAGCGAGAGTCTTTTATACCTGTGTTTAATTTTCCGTCGGAAAAAGTACCCGCACCGCCTTCACCAAACTGAACGTTAGATTCGGGATTGAGTTTTCCACCGTTTAAAAAGGCGTTAACGTCTTGTATTCTTTGGTCAACGTCTTGCCCACGTTCAATAACAATTGGTTTTAAACCTGCACGTGCCAGTGCCAAAGCGCAAAACATTCCACAAGGCCCAAACCCAACCACAACAGGCGATTTTTGCGGTTGTGTTTTTGCTACTTGCCAAACATATTTATTTTCTTTATAAATTTGCGCATTTTTATTTTTAAGGATAATTGATTTTTCATTTCGGCTTTCCACTAAAACCGAACAACAAAAATGTACGTTGTCTTTTTTACGCGCGTCAACCGACTTCCTATATAAATATGCAGAATCGATTTTAGATTTTACCGTTTTTTCGATTACGGGTTTTAAATTTTCAAAATCAGTATCAAGCGGTAATTTTACATTATTTATAATAATCATTTACAGTCACCGACTATAGCATCTACCGCACACATAGCACTCGACCACGCCCAACCCAAATTAAATCCACCGCAGTCGCCGTCTATATCCAATATTTCACCAACGCAGTAAAGGTTTTTACAATCTTTGCTTTCCATTGTGGTATCACAAAATTGAGTGGTATCAAGACCGCCCGCAGTCACTTGAGCATTAGCAAACCCCGTTGTTCCGGTAACTGCAAAGTTCATATTTTTTATAATATAACTTATTTTTTCAACAGTATTTTTATCTAACACATAACTTTTATTTGAAAGTTTTAAGCCCGCAATTTTCAGTACCACTTGCCCCAAGCGCTTATTAAACATACCGGTAAAAAATTCTTCAAGCGGACGTTCGGCTAAAATTTTAACACGTTTATTTATAATATCACAAAGATTTTCAAAATCAGTATTTGCCATTAAATCAAGGGATACTACCGTTTTGTCGGCGGTTGAAACCGCTCTGGATACCTGCATAACAGGGGGACCTGAAAGACCGTAATCGGTAAACAAAACTTCGCCAAAATCTTGACGCATAATTTGGTCATTTGCCTTGAGCGAAACCAGTGCATCAACCTTTATTCCCTTTAACTGTTTAGTAATATCGTTTTGAGTTTTGATTTGAACAATAGATGGTGTTGTTTCAATTAAAGTAAATCCCGCTTTTTTTAAAAGTTTTAGCATTGAGCCGTCACAACCGAGTTTTTCACCGCCGGCAAGACCGCCCGTGGCTATAATAACATTTTTAGCCACAAAACTCACCTTGTCGGCTATAACTTTGTAATCTTTACCCATTGTGTTAATATCGGTAACCTTTGTATCGGTATGGATAATAACACCAAGTTCTTCAGCAGCAAAACGCAAACAGTCCACCACCGAACCCGCCTGAAGCGAAGCAGGGTACGCTTTATCGCCTTCATATGTAAAAGGAACACCGATACTTTCAAAAAAATCTTCACAAACCGATAAATCATATTTTTCCAAAGCATAACGGCAAAACTCTTTATTATTGCCGTGATAGCGATCTAAAGAGATGTTTTTATTTAAAATATTGCATCTACCGTTACCGGTGGTTATAAGTTTTTTGGCAACTCTTGGCAACGCTTCAAGAATTCGCACCGAAATTGAGGGTGATTTTTGTTTTAAACGCACCGCCGAACAAAGACCTGCCGCACCGCCGCCGATTATGATTACATCAGTTTTCATACAAACAATTCCTTATACATATATAATATAGAAATGATAACACATTTTTTTGCAATTTACAAGCAAAACAAAACCCCGATAAAAATCGGGGTTTGTAAATATTACTCATTTTCGCCGTCTTTATAAGAAAGAATTGGAGCAACTTCCTTTTTCTTTAATTTACGGTCAACGTAGTTTTTGGTAATTTTCATAACCAACGGGCAAAGTACCAATACACCGATAAGGTTTGGAACCATCATAAGACCGTTAAATGTATCTGAAATGTCCCAAGCGAGTGAAGAAGTGAGCACTGCACCAAAGATTACTGTGATAACGTGGATAATTCTGAAGATATATGTAGTTTTAGCGCCAAAGAGATATTCCCATGCCTTTGAGCCATAGTGTGACCAACCAAGTACGGTTGTGAAAGCAAATAAGAACATAGCAATAGCAACAAATCTTTGACCGATATTACCCCAACCGAATACTTCGTTGAAAGCACCGCCTACCAAAGTTGCATCAGAAAGACCTTCAGCAACTTCACCTGTCACAACGTTGAACACACCGCCTTCAAGACCGCCCGAAGTAAGAACTACCAAAGCAGTCATTGTGCAAACAACCATTGTATCTGCAAAT
>SVOX01000009.1 GCA_015066165.1 Oscillospiraceae bacterium
CAATGGTTGACGCTGTTAAAAAATATGCAGGTGTTGACTTTGGTGCAATAAGTGATGATGAAGAAGCAGTAAAAGCCGCAGAAGCCATTGGTGTTGAACTTGCTGAAACTGCTGATAGAACTTGGGGTAACGCACTTTACGCTTGCTTCGACCAAAAAGTTGAAGAAAAACTCATTCAACCAACATTTATCACAATGTACCCTGTTGAAGTATCACCCCTTACCAAAGCATCTCCCGAAGACCCACGTCTTACCGAACGTTTTGAGTTGTTTGTTTGCCACAGCGAACTTGCAAACGCTTATTCCGAACTTAATGACCCAATCGTTCAACGTGAACGCTTTATGAAACAGTTAGAACTTCGTGAACGTGGCGACGACGAAGCAGAAATGCTCGATGAAGATTTCTTAACCGCTATGGAATACGGTATGCCTCCAACAGGCGGTATGGGTATTGGTATTGACCGTGCAGTAATGCTCCTTACCAATTCCGATACTATAAGAGAAGTAATCCTCTTCCCCACGATGAAACCGTTAGATTAATAAAATTTAAGGACTATGACAAATGTCGTAGTCCTTTTTTGTTTTATATCCCTTGATTTTTTATATTAAAACTATAACGTTTTAGCAAGGCATTATATTTGCATTTCAAAAAAATTATTGTTTTTCGATAATTTAATTATTGACAAACGATAATTTTGGTGTTATTATAATGTCATAAAATGGTTTTGGAGGTAAATATTATGTGGAATAGAAAACGCTCGGTCAAATTATCAATTGCGGTTTGTTTTATTTTTGTAGCCATACTAACCGCTTGTTTGTTTTTCGGTCCCCTAGCGGTAAAATTTTGGTTTGGTGTTTACCGTGGCTGGAATGAAAACGGTAGCGCTATGAAAGATATGATTACACTTTTTTCGACTGCGTTTTATCCAAGTTCGGTTTTTGGGTATATCACCCTTTATTGCCTGTTAAAATTACTTTTTAACATTAAAAATGATAAAATCTTTATAACATCAAACGTAAAATACCTTCGCATTATTTCTTGGTGTTGTTTTGCGGTTGCAATTATAACTTTTGTTGGCGGTATATTCTATATTCCTTTTAGTTGTATATCGGTTGCGGCGGCTTTTGTGGGACTAATGCTTCGAGTTGTTAAAAACGTTATGCAAAATGCCGTTGAAATTAAGCAAGAAAACGAACTTACAATTTAAAGCGAGGTATAAAAATGATTGAAATAGATTTAGACGTTTTATTAGCAATGAAAAAAATGACCTCGCTCGAATTGGCTGAAAAAATTGGCATCACTCAAGCCAACCTTTCAATACTAAAAACAGGCAAAGCAAAGGCAATACGCTTTTCCACCCTTGAGGCAATTTGCAAGGTGCTTGAATGCCAGCCGGGCGATATAATTAAGTATAAGGAGTAAATTTTATGGAAACAAACACAAATTACACCCCTGTAAACGTTGTGCCTTATAAACCAAAACCTCTTTTTGAACTCACCAAAAGTGATACTGCTTTTTCGGTGTGCGCTGTAATAATTAGTATCATTTATTCTATTTTTGGTATATTTGGCGGTTTTTCCTTGGGATATTTAATATCTAACGTTTTTCTTATTTTTATGTTTGCTTTTTATTTTAAAAGGCAAAGCAAACCCCAATTTTTCTCTACACTTTGCGGTTTACTCGCTCTTGGTATTAATGCAGTTTTCATCACCACCACCAACGGCAGTGTGCGTTTTTTCTCTTGCTTAATAAGTTTTCTACTAACGCTTTTATGCTTTGATAATTTTATAAACGGCACGTCAAAAGGCAACCGTAAAACTGTTGGCATTTTTTATAGCGCATTATCAACTACGGGCAATATCGCAGTATCATTAAAATCACTGTTTTCAAGTAAAAACGGCAACAAGCAAAACCTTGGCAAAGTACTTGTTGGCATTGTTTGTGCAATACCCGTTTTACTTGTTGTGGTGCCTTTGTTAATTTCATCAGATGATGCATTTCGTGGTATGATGACCAATATTTTTAAAAACACTTTTTCAACAATAATTAAAGCAATTTTTGGTTTAATTTTTTCTTTGTTTGTTATTTCTTACGGTTTTTCACTTAAAAATAAGCGTGTTTCAAAAATCGAAAAGGCAAAATTCGGCGGTATTGAAAACGTATATATAATCTCGTTTTTATCTGCTATTGGCGTTTGCTATTTATTATATCTTTTCTCGCAACTTGCCTATTTCTTTAGTGCTTTTAGCGGTTTTTTACCAAAAGGTCAAATTACATACGCCGGATATGCCAGAAAGGGCTTTTTTGAAATGTGTGTAATTGCCGTAATAAATTTGATTTTAGTTTTCATAAGTTTACTCATTTCAAAGAAACAAAAAGGCAAAGCGTGTATTCCAATAAAAATACTAACAACCTTTATCTCAATTTTCACACTAATTATAATAACCACCGCAATTTCAAAAATGGTATTATATATAAACGCATACGGTATGACTGTTCTTCGCCTTACTACAAGTGCTTTTATGCTATTTTTAAGCATTGTGTTTATCAGCATAATATTGCGTATTTACATCACAAAAATAAACATAATAAAAACCGCACTTATAACCGCCGGTTGTATTATATTAGTGCTTGGCGTTGTTAACGTAAACTCCGTTTGCGCAAAATACAATTACGAAAGTTACATAAACGGAAAACTTAAAACAATTGATGTGAACGCACTCTACAACTTGGGTGACGAGGGTATTCCCTATATTATAAAACTCACAAAAAGTAAAGATGCCGAAATTTTGCAAACGAGCGAAGAATATCTCACACAAGCATATTTGTTTGATTATTTCGATAATATGTTAGATATAAAAGACTATACCCTAAAAGAACTAAAACAAAATCAAAGATATAACGGCTTTTCATATTTCAGTTTACCAAAGTCGAAAGCGTATAATCAACTTTATAAATTCGCACAAGAAAATCCGGATTTTATTTCTTCTCATAAACCCATTTATGAAAATAGAAACTGCGAAGAAATTTAAAAGCAAAAGGACTATGACCAAAAGTCATAGTCCTTTTAAACTTAATAATCAAGTCCGTCCGGTAAGAAACGGTCGCCGCCATCACCGTGACAAGTAACCCCCGCGCCGTATCTGAACATACGGATTTTACGGGTTTTAGTGTCAATATTTACAACATCAAAAGCGTTTTGAGTAACTGTACCCGGTATTCTTAAAACACGGGAGTCACCACTACGCATTGAAGCAGAGGCGTTACGGGTATAGATAATGTGAATACCCTTAACCACTTCGTGAATATCATCGTGAATATGACCCAAAAGCCAACAAATCATATGTGGTTTTTTATCCAAATCTTTATAACGTGTATAATCGGCTTTTACGTCTAAATCAAAGAAAGAATTAATTTCATTTTTATAGTGATGCTCATAAACTTCGCCATTGTTGAATGCCACGCATATATCAAGTAACTTTTCACCCACGTTTTCAAAATCAGGGCATTTGCCTTTATAGTCATGACCAACTATAATTACGCCCCAATCCTTTTCCGGCTTGTCGTCAAAGTTTAAAGCAACGTTAGCAATCCAATTCATTTGCTCGTTAGAGATATAACGTTTACCGTCACCGCTAAAATACTTTACCTCACCCTTTTCGTTTGTAACGGTTTTATCAATATCCTGAAAATCAACGCTGATAATACGGATTTTTTGCTTTTCTACATCGTAATAATTCCAGGTTGAGCGATAGCCGTTAGCTTTGGTTTGATGTACGGTGCCAAAGTTTTCTTCAGCAAACCAATAAAAAAGATTGGAATAATCGCTATCGGTCAGCACGTTTTCGGGCTTATTCCACCAGCAATTACAGTCGTGATTGCCCTTGGCAAATATAAAAGGACTACGGCTTTTTTTAGCTTCATCAAAGAATGCTTTGGCATGCAATAAAGGTAAGGTTTTATCTTGTAAAAAGAAAGGAGTTATAGCATCGCCTGCGTTTATTACCGCATCAAATTTTATAGGCGACTCATTCGCAAAAGCGATAGTGCGCTTTAAGTTATCCATACACGCGTCAGGTTCCATAAAGTCGATATGACTATCAGTAAAAAATACAAAATTAGCCCTGTCGTAAGCGTTGTCAGGAGTGAACTTGCGCGAAGGACTTCCTATAGCATACGGTAAAAAGCGTTTATAAAGATTTGCTTCTTCCACCTTGCAAATAAAATCATAATCGAGCATAAAAGCACCGCCTTTCAAGTGGAATTTTAACATAATCCCACTTGAAAGTCAATTGTATTTTAATAATTTTATATCTCGCTTTCTATTAGTAAAAGGCGGTTATATTTTGCGGTTCTGTCACTTCTGCAAGGGGCACCTGTTTTTATTTGACCGGCATTGAGCGCTACTGCCAAATCGGCTATGGTTGTATCTTCACTTTCACCCGAACGGTGAGAAATAATTGCTTTAAACCCGTGTTTTTGCGCCATTTTCACAACATCCACAGTTTCGGTTAAAGTGCCTATCTGATTAAGTTTTACAAGAATTGCATTGCCGCAGTTCTTTTCTATACCCAAATTTAAACGCTTCATATTCGTTACAAACAAATCGTCACCTACAAGTTGGATTTTTTTACCCAACTGTTTTGTAAGTTTTTCCCACGCTTGCCAGTCATCTTCACTAACTCCGTCTTCAATAGATATTATTGGATATTTTTCCACCAACTCACCAAGGTAAGAAATCAATTCATCGGCTGTCATTTTTAAGTTACGTTTAGGCAAAATATATTCGCCGTTTTTAAACCATTCGCTTGAAGCCACGTCAAGTGCAATTTTAATATCATCAACCGAATATCCCGCCGTTTCAATTGCCTTAATAATCACTTCTATTGCCTGTTCATCACTTTCAAGGTCGGGTGCGAAACCGCCCTCGTCACCAACCCCCACAGATTTACCCATATCCTTCAAGATTTTACCCAATGTGTGATAAATTTCGGTGCAAATTCGCAAACCTTCGGAAAAAGACTTTTGATTAATTGGCGTTATCATAAACTCTTGAATATCAATGTTATTTTTCGCATGTGCGCCGCCATTTAAAATATTAAGCATTGGTCTTGGCAACACTTTAGCATTGATACCGCCCAAATACCTGTATAAAGGCATTTTATAATGCTTTGCTGCCGCTTTTGCCACTGCCAAAGATACCGCAAGAATTGCATTAGCGCCTAAACGCGATTTGTTTTCAGTTCCGTCAAGTTTTATTAAAAATTCATCAATTTTTCTTTGATTTAACGTGTTTAATTCAATTATTTTTTGGGCAATTTCACCGTTTATGGCTTCAACACATTGCTTTACTCCTTTACCGGAATAACGTAATCCGCCGTCACGTTTTTCATGTGCTTCAAACACACCCGTAGATGCACCCGAAGGCGAAATTGCAAATCCAACACTGCCGTCTTTTAACGTTACTCTTGCCGCAACAGTTGGATTTCCGCGGGAGTCTAACACCTCAAACCCCTCTATTTTTTTAAACAGAAAATCACTCATAAATAACCTCCGTGAAGATTTTTTATTATTTTTCCAAAAAAATATATTAATATTATAAAATTTACTATTTTATTTTGTCAAGAGTTGTGATATAATATACAATGTATATTTATGTTTAGAAGGTGCTTTACGCATGGAAAATAAAAAAGAACAAGGATACAACATAATTTGCGGAAGAAACCCCGTACTTGAAGCCGTACGTTCGGGGCGTGAAATTGACCGTCTTTTAGTTGCTCACGGTGTAAGTGGCGGTTCGGTTACTGCGATTATTGCTAAATGCAAACAAAAAGGCATTTTAATTAAAGAAGTAAGCCCCCAAAAGTTAGATTATTATTGCTCGGGCGCAAACCATCAAGGCGTTGCAGTACTTTTTGCCGAACAAGAATATTGCACGGTTGAAGATATTTTAAATTATGCAAACGAAAAAGGCGAAAAACCTTTCATAATTGTTTGTGACGAAATTGAAGACCCGCACAACCTTGGGGCTATTATCCGCACTGCTGAATGTTGTGCTGTTCACGGAATAATTATTCCAAAACGCCGCAGCGCTTCACTTAATGCCACAGTTGCAAAAAGTGCCAGCGGTGCACTCGAATATATGCGAGTTGCACGTGTTACCAACATACCAAACACTATTGATATGCTTAAAGAAAACGGGGTTTGGGTATTTGGTGCTGATATGGACGGCAGTGATTATGAACAAATTGATTTCAACTGCCCCTGCGCTTTAGTTATTGGCAACGAAGGAAAAGGTATTGGAACCCTTACCGCAAAAAAATGTGACGGTATTGTAAGTCTGCCAATGTTTGGAAAAATCAATTCGCTCAACGCCTCGGTGGCGGCAGGTGTTTTGATGTATGAAGTAGTAAGAAAAAGAAGATAAATTAAACGGAGATTAAAATGAGTTTTTTTTCAAAAAATAAGGACGACAGTTTAATACTTGAAGAAACTGATGTACAAACAGGTTTTTCGGTTTCAAACGCTCCCACTCCTTCTCACAAACTAACCGTTGACGAAGTTTTGGGTAACACAAAACCGCATAATACCGCTTCTTATGACGGCAAGTCTGCTTTAGAATCGTTAAGAAAACGAATGCAAGAAATAAGCAACCAAATGCCAACAAATGAGGATTCGGCTCCTTTGGCGGATTCACAAAGTGCGGCAAAAACCTTCACTCCCCCTTCGCAAGAACCTGCTAAAGAAGTGAAAAACGAGCCCGAAAAATCGTTGCTTGAAAAGTGCAAAGTATATTTAACCGATAAAGACGGTAACGATGCCTCGGTTGATAAAGAACCGCTTTATCACCTTGAAAGTGTTTCTGAAATACTTAAAAGCGACAGTCAAAAAGCAATTGATTCTTTGGCTAAGAAATATGATATAACCGTGGATTATCTTGGAAAATATGTTGAAGAAAAAAGCCAAGAAGTTGAACCCGAACCGCAAAAAGAACCTGAAAAATCCCCTGAAGAATCAACCCCCGAACCCGAAGAAATAAAAATCAATGCCGTTTTCCAAAAGGTACAATCAAGCGTGCCTTTGCAAATTTCGGATATTGACTCGAATGATTTTGCTGTAAATTCGGATGATTCAACCAACGGTGCTACCATAACCTTTACACCAATTACAGACGAATCGGCCAAAAAGCCAAAAATATTTGTTACAAGCAACACTCAACGTATAGACCTTACGGGCGAAATTGCTCCTATAGAAGACCCTAAACGTGACTTCAAAAACGAGCAAATAGCACTTGAAAAAAGTGAATTTGAAGATTTTACCCCAAAAGAAGAAATTAAAAACGAAGTTGATGTAAAAAAATATATTCGAAAGTTTTCGATTAAAAAGAGAACAAGTTTCCTTTGTGTTTCGTTTTCGGTTATACTTACTTTGATTTTGGGCTTTATGAAACTTCCCTTTATGTCGGAATTTATTTTGGGACAAACCAAAGTATTGATGATAATCTTCACCGCAATTACAAGTATTGTCACTTTACTTAATATTGATATGTTCTTGTCTTTTGCAAAGATTTTTAGAAAATCTTCAGGACCTGACGTTTGTATATCTCTTGCCTCTATTTTTGTATTGGCATACGCAGTAATGGGAATTATTTCGGGTGAAATTGTTCTTGAAATGTTGCTTTTACTTTGTATTCTTTTATCAGTAAGAGCGCTTGGTAAATTCCGCAAAGATTCTTATATGCTTTCAAACTTAAAGCAGGTTTCATCAAGCAGTCCTAAGAATGCTTTAAAACTTATAAACGATCCGTCAACCGCATTTGCTATGGCTAAAAATTCAATAGACGGTGAGGTTCTTATAGCCGCTTCACAACCTTGTTCACGTATAAGTGATTTTATAAAATACTCAACGTTTGGAACGTTTTTAGGCGGTAAACTCCCAATAATTACTATTATCTCGCTTGTATTTTCGGTTATAACCGCAATAGCAGCCATAAGTTACTACGGTTTGGCAATGCACGGGCTTTACGCCGCCGCTGTTGTCAACTGTTTCTCGGCTTTGCCTTGCCTTTTCTTTATAAATGATTATCCGCTGTATTCTGCCTCTAAAAAACTTAACCGCAAAGGCAGTATGATAGCAGGTCAAGCCGCCGCTGCACATATTGAAACGGCAAATGCTTTGGTTTTATATTCATCTGATATTTTCCCAGCAGGAACTGTTACGCTTCACCAAATGAAAGTTCTTTCAGAAAATAACCTTGATGAAACCCTATTGCGCGCCGCATCTCTTACCGAATGTTTGAATAGTCCTTTGGCTCCAATTTTCAAAAGAATTGCGGGTGAAAGCAATATTGAAACCTTGCCCGATTCTGATACCATTAAATACGAAGAACGAATGGGTATTTCAGGTTGGGTTAATGATAAACTTTTATTCATTGGCAACCGTACACTTATGGAAGCCCACGGAATACAAGTACCCGACGTTGAAGTTGACCGCAAAATTCTTAGAAACGGTTATTTCCCGATTTATGTTGCAAGTGCCAATAAAATTTGCGCTTTACTTGTAGTTCAATATACCGTTGATCCTGATGTTGCTTACGAACTTCGCCGTCTTAGCAAACTTGGAATCACACTTCTTGTAAACAATACCGACCCTAATATTTCTAACGAAATGATTTGCGATTATTTTGGTTTGTATGACGATTCTGTTTCAATAATGACAAACGCCGGTTACCATATGTATAAAAACGCAACAACTCCTAAAGAGAGTTGTTCAGCACCCGCAAGTTTTAAAGGCGGAAAAATAGAAATTGCAAGAATTATGAACTGCGCCAATAAAATTAAGCGTTCAAATAACTTGTTAACTGTGCTATATATTCTTACCGCCGTGCTTGGAATAATAATTTTCGCTTATTCTTCGTTTGCGGGTTCGGGTACAATTATAGGCAGTACCACCGTACTTATTTATTCAATTATCAGCACTGTTGTATCATACCTCATATACTTAACCCAAAAACCCTAAAGGAGTGACCTTTATGTCAAATAATAAAAAATTCTACATTACAACCGCCATTGCCTACGCTTCAAGCAAACCGCATATCGGCAACGCTTACGATATTGTTCTTGCCGATATGATTGCACGTTACAAAAAGCAACAGGGCTTTGACGTATTTCTTATGACCGGTTCAGACGAGCACGGCCAAAAAATTGAAGAAAAAGCAAAAGAAGCGGGTATTACTCCAAAAGAATACGTAGATAACGCTGCGGGAACTATTAAAGAAGTTTGGGAATCACTTAATACAAACTTTGATAAATTCATAAGAACCACCGACCAAGACCACGAAAAAAGCGTTCAAAAGATTTTTACAAAACTTTACGAACAAGGCGATATTTACAAAGGTCATTACGAAGGTAAATACTGTGTTCCCTGTGAATCTTTCTTTACTCCTTCTCAATTAATTGACGGCAAATGCCCCGACTGCGGCAGAGAAGTTATTGACTCAAAAGAAGAAGCATATTTCTTGAAACTCAGCAAATATCAAGATAAATTGCTTGAATATTACGAACAAAACCCTGATTTTATTAAACCCGATTCCCGCAAAAATGAAATGATTAACAACTTCTTAAAACCGGGTCTTTCTGACCTTTGCGTTTCACGTTCTTCGTTTACTTGGGGTATTCCGGTTGAGTTTGATAAAAAGCACGTAACTTACGTATGGCTCGACGCTTTATCAAACTATATTACAGGTATAGGTTACAATCCCGAGGGCTCTACAGAGCAATTCGATAAACTTTGGCCTGCTGATTTGCACGTTATTGGTAAAGATATTGTTCGTTTCCATACTATCTATTGGCCAATTATTCTTATGGCTTTGGGTCTTCCTTTACCCAAGCAAGTTTTAGGTCATCCTTGGGTGCTCGTTGGTGAAGATAAAATGAGTAAATCAAAAGGTAACGTTATCTATGCCGATGAACTTGCAAAACGTTTCTCTGTTGATGCTGTTCGTTACTATCTCTTGTCAGAAATACCTTTCACACAAGACGGCACTATCACCTACGAAAGTTTTATTACAAAATTTAATGCCGACCTTGCAAACACTTTAGGCAACCTTGTGAACCGCTCAATTGCTATGACAAATAAATATTTTGGCGGTACTGTTACAAAGGGCGAATCTTTTGATGATTTCGATGCCGAATTGATTAATTTTGCAAACGACACCATAGAAAAATATTACAAATATATGGATATTTACCACAATGCCGAAGCAGTTGACGCTGTAATGGCACTTGCAAAGCGTTGTAACAAATATATTGATGAAACTGCACCTTGGGCTCTTGCTAAAGACGAATCACAAAAAGACCGTCTTAATGCGGTTCTTTACAACTTGCTTGAATGTATCCGTTTGCTTGGAATTATGCTTTCCCCCATTATGCCCGACTCAAGCAATAGCATTAAAACACAAATTTGCAATAACGACACCACCCTTAAAGTTGGTAAAAGCGAAAGTTTCACAGTAGGCACTGCTACTCCCCTTTTCGCAAGAATTGATATGGAAAAGACTTTAGCCGAAATTGCCGAAGAACAAGCAAAAATTCAAGCCGAAAAAGAAAAGGCAGAAAATGTTGCAACTGTGGCTCAAATTGGTATTGAAGACTTTGCAAAGGTTGAACTTACCGCCGGTAAAATTGTTGACTGCGAAGCGGTACCAAAGGCAAAGAAACTTTTGAAACTCACCATTTTTGACGGCAAGCAAAACCGCACTGTCGCTTCCGGTATTGCAAAATTCTACACCCCCGAAGAATTAAAGGGCAAAACTGTTATCTTGGTTTCCAACCTTAAACCCGCAAAACTTTGCGGTATTGAATCACAGGGTATGATTTTGGCTGCCGACTGTGGCGAAGACGTTAAGGTTATATTCCTTGAAGATATTGAAGCAGGTAGCAAAATAAGATAATGGATTTTTCAAATATAACCCCACAAAACAATGCCAAAATATTCGATTCTCACGCCCACTACGACGACGAACGCTTTGACGGTATAATTGACGAATTACTGCCAAAAATCAATTCTTTGGGCGTAGAGCGCATTGTAAACTGCGGTTGCGATAACGCTACCAACAAAAAATGTTTATCCCTTGCCGAAAAATTTCCGTTTGTCTATTCTGCGGTGGGAATTCACCCTTGCAATATAGATAACGGCACCACAATAGAAGATATTCACAATTTTGCCAAACACAAAAAATGTGTTGCTATTGGCGAAATTGGACTTGACTACTATTGGGAACCCGAAAAAAAGGAAGAACAAAAGCAAGTTTTTAAACAACAATTAGAGTTAGCAAAAGAACTTAACTTGCCCGTAATTGTTCACGACCGTGATGCTCACGGCGACGTTTTGGAAATACTAAAGACATATAAGCCAAAAGGCGTGGTTCACAGTTTTTCGGGCAGTGTGGAAATGGCACAAGAAATTTTAAAACTTGGTATGTATTTGGGTATTGGCGGTGTTATAACCTTTAACAACGCAAAAAAATTACCCGACGTTGTAAAAATGTTACCGCTTGAGCGTTTGCTTTTGGAAACAGATGCGCCATATCTTACACCCGTACCTTTCAGGGGAAAAACAAACCATTCCGAAATGATTTATTTAACTGCACAAAAAATTGCTGAAATAAAATCAAAAAAAATGGAAGAAATTTTAAATATCTCTTACCAAAATGCCACTAAACTTTTTGGTGTTTAAAACGAATAATCACCCCGGTTTCACAAATAATAAAAGTGAAAGTGGGGTGACTTTTTTAATGGATAATTACAACAACAAAAACAACCAAAACAATAATCAAAATAAAAATGAAAAGAACCGCAACGACCAAAATCGCAATGACCAAAATCGTAACGACCAAAACCGTAACAACCAAAATAAGAAAGATAATAACAATAAATAAATTTAAAGGGAACCTTAGAGGCGCACTTCCTTACGGAGTGCGCCTCAGTTATATTCGCCTATCGGCGAGTGATATTGCTCCGCAGTGATATACGGCTATGCCGTATGATATTCGGCTACGCCGAGTTTTTATGGCGAATATAATATCACAAAAGCCGTGGGCTTTTATATCACTTTTGCTGTTTTTATAAAAAAAGGAAGTAGGGAGAACACTTCTTTATGAAGTGTTCTCCCTAAATGTTCCCTTTTCTTATTCTGCTAAACTTTCCCACTCGCTGTAAGCGGTTTCAAGTTCTTTTTGTAATTTTTCTATATTTTCACCAATTTCAGCCAATTTTACATAATCGGAAAGATTTTCTTCACTTTGTTGCTCACTTTCAAGCAAAGCAATTTCCGCCTCAAGTAAAGCAATTTTTTCTTCCGCTTTTTTTATTGCTTTTTCTTTTTTTGCCTTTTCTTTAAGCGGTGTCGTATAGGTTTTCTTTTCTTTGGGCTTATTTTCCTTTAAAACCTGTTCTACGGGCGTTTTTGACTTTTTAAGATATTCTTCATATCCAAACTCAAAAACTTGTGTTTCGCCTTTTTTAAAGTCTAATAGTGCCGTTGATATTTCTTTAATAAAATATCGGTCATGCGAAACAAAAATTACCGTACCCGAAAAGTTTTTCAAAATTTCTTCGAGCGTTTCTTTTCCAACTATATCAAGGTGGTTGGTTGGTTCGTCCAAAAGCAAAACGTTAGGTCTTTTTTGAAAAATTTTACAAAGAGCCAATCGCACACGTTCCCCGCCCGAAAGCATATCAACCGTTTTAAAAACTTCTTCACCGCTAAACACAAAAGCGCCAAGTGCCTTTCGTGCTTCAAATTCGGTTAAATTTGGAAATTCATTAATAAAATCATCTAAAACCGTATTACCTGAAGAATACTGCGCTAACTGTTGGTCGAAATAGCCAATACTCACACGTGGACCAAATTTATACTCACCCGAAATAGCAGCCACATGTCCCATAAGAGTTCTTATAAAGGTTGATTTTCCAAGCCCGTTACCGCCAATTATACCAACCTTGTCGCCACGCTTAACTTCAAGATTTACGTTTGACAGAACACTATCGTATCCCACCTTTAAATCTTTAACCGAAAGAACGTCCTTAACACCAACGTCAAGCGGCTGGAAACTTGTGTGAAATGTTTTAAGATTTTCACGCTGTGGCTCGTACACCTTTTCCATTCGGTCAATTTGTTTCAGTTTGCTTTGCACCATGGCTGCTTTTGTGGCTTTATAGCGAAAACGCTCAGCCAAATCTTCAAGCCGTCCAATTTCCTTTTGTTGCGCCTCGTATTCTTTTAACTGTTGTTCACGTCTTATCTTTTTTTGCTTTGCAAAATATGTGTAGTTACCGTTGTATTTATAAGTTTTACCGTATTCTATTTCATAAACTGTATCAACAGTGTTATCCAAAAACATTCTATCGTGCGAAACCACAACAAATGCCTTTTTATAATTTTTTAAATACCCTTCAAGCCATTCCACCGCCTCAATGTCAAGATGGTTTGTCGGCTCGTCCAAAAGCAAAATATCCGGTTTGGATAAAAGCAGTTTTAAAAAGGCAATTTTGGTTTGCTGTCCACCCGAAAATTCCGAAAGCGGACGGTTTTTAACATCTTCAAATCCAAACTTTTTTATTGCGCTTTCATATTCACGTTCAAAATAAAAACCACCCAAATTTGTGAAAGTATCAAGCAAATTTGTATATGTTTTTATATCTTCGGTATCGCCTGTTTGCTCCATTTTTTGTTGTGCCTTGTTCACTTGTTCTTTTAAAGACAAAATTTCACTATAAGCCGAGCGCACTTCTTGAAGCAAGGTTTTACTGTAATCTTCAAACGTTATTTGAGATAAATAACCAATAGTCGGCTTACCTGAAACTGCAAAAAACGAATCGTTATCACTATCAAGTTTTACAAGTTTATGTTCACCCGCTATCAGTTTTAAAAGGGTTGTTTTTCCGCAACCGTTTCTGCCAACAACAGCAATTTTACTTTGGTCATTTATTTCAATATTTACCGAATTTAAAATTGGCTCACCCGAAAGTTCAACCACTCCGTCTTTTATTTTAAGTTGCATAAAAACACCCCCTTTTTAAAGATTTTGGCGGACTTTATGTCCGCCAAAAATTACGATATTACTGCATTATCTTTTAATATTTTAAATACCTTTTCGCTGATTATAATATTTTCAATGTAGTATGAACCAACTTGTTCAATTATATCGGCTTTTGTAAGACTTGTGTCGCCGCTTCGTGCAAGTATTTCTTTAATTTTGTTTTCGGTATCTTCTTCAGTTAATGTCATTTTTTCTTTATCGAAAATCAAATACCATAACATTTGTTGGTCCATAAGCGGTTTGATTTGACTAACTGTTACAGTGCTCTTAAAATCTTCTTCAGATTGACCTATTGCTGCAAAATAATCTTCCATTGTCATTTGGTATTGAGATTTTACGTTGTTAGCGGTTGTATCATAATAAAATTTATAAAGTTTTTCCAAATCGGCTTCGGGGTAATCTTTAATTTTAGATGCTTTAGAAACTGCCGAAGCTAAACTTTCTTCAATGGCGCGGTTTTTAACGTTTTCGTAATAATCTTCAACCTTTTGGTAACCCAAATCTTTATAATAATCTTCGGCTTCACGTGCAGTTGTAGTTTTTGCGTAGTTGATTTTTACAGTAAATACAACGTCTGCACCTGCAAGTTCGGCGCTTTGATAATCTGAAGGGAATGTAAGATTAAGGTCAACTGTGCTACCTATTTTTTTACCAATAAGACCTTCTTCAAAGCCCTCAATGAAAGAATTTGAACCAATTGTCAAATCGTATCCTTCGGCTGTACCGCCCTCAAAAGCAACACCGTCTTTTTTACCTTCGTAGTTGATGTTAACTGTATCGCCTTTTTTAACCTTACCTTTTGTATTTACAACGTAAAGTCCGTAATTTGCAACGTCATTGCTCTTTACCATATCTTCAATAGTTTTAAAATCTTCCGATTTTGTGTCGATTTTTATACCCTTGTATTCACCAAGGTCAACATACTTTTCAAGGTTTAAATTATAAAGTTCTCTACCTTTATCCTGTTTGCAACCCGCAAAACCAAGGCACAAAGCCAACACTAAAACCACACTTAAAATTCTTTTCATTTTTATTCTCCTTCTAATAATTCGTCTTTAGACGAAGATTTTAAATAAGCATTGATAAAACCGTCAAGGTCGCCGTCCATAACAGCGTTTATATTACCAGATTCGTGACCTGTTCTATGGTCTTTGGCCAAAGTGTAAGGCATAAACACGTAAGAACGAATCTGCGAACCCCAGGCAATTTCCTTTTGAACACCCTTAATATCTTCAATTTTTTCAAGATGTTCACGTTCTTTAATTTCCAAAAGTTTGGATTTAAGCATTTTAAGGGCTCTGTCACGGTTTTGAAACTGACTGCGCTCGGTTTGACAGGCAACAACAATTCCGGTTGGAATGTGAGTAAGTCGCACCGCCGAAGAAGTTTTGTTTATGTGCTGTCCACCCGCACCTGACGAACGGAAAACATCCATTTTTAAATCTTCTTCTCTGACTTCAATGTTCATATCATCTGTAATTTCGGGCATAACTTCAAGTGAAGCAAAAGAAGTATGCCTTCTTCCCGAAGCGTCAAACGGTGATACACGCACAAGGCGATGAACACCCGATTCGCTTTTTAAATAACCGTAAGCATTTTCACCCTCGATTAAAAGAACTGCGCTTTTAAGCCCTGCTTCATCGCCGTCTAAAAAGTCGAGCATTTGGGTTTTAAAACCGTGACGCTCGGTCCAGCGCGAATACATACGAACAAGCATTGAAACCCAGTCCATTGCCTCGGTACCGCCGGCGCCCGCATGGAAAGTGAGAATTGCATTATTCTTATCGTATTCACCCGTTAGCAAAGTTTGAAGCCGTAGTGAAGCCAAACCGTTTTCAAACTCGGTTATACTGGTTTCAATTTCTTCTACAAGCGAAAGGTCTTCTTCCTCGTTGCCCATTTCTATAAGCACAGTTAAATCTTCAAACGAAGAACAAAGCGAATCATAAGATGAGACCGTGTTTTTAAGTTTACCTGTTTTTTGTAAAATCTTTTGGGAATTTTCCATATCATCCCAAAATCCCGGAGCGCTCGCTTTTGTTTCAAGTTCTTCAATTTCTCTTTGAAGACGGTCATAACCCAAAGCGCCCTTAAGGTCACGAAGTTCTGCTTCAGAGCCCTGTAACCTTAATGAAAGTTGCTCAAATTCAAGCATAAATTATCTCCTATTTCTTTTTAAAAACAAATGCACACCAGTTGTCTTTATAACATTCAAGTTCAACCGTAAAACCCTTTTCTTTGGCTTTTTCAAGTACATCGTCCTGTCGCATATCAATAATACCCGAAGTTATAAAAACGCCGTCTTCGGTCATAAATTGTTCAACGTCGTCAAACAATTTTATAATAACGTCAGCCACAATATTAGCGCATATAACTTCATATTTACCGCTGATTTTTTCTGCAAGGTCACCCACTATAAATTCGCATTTAGATTCGATTTTATTAATTTGTGCGTTCTCTTTTGCGGTTTTAACCGACTGCGCATCAATATCAACACCAACGGCTTTTTTAGCACCCAAAAGCACCGAAGTAATACTCAAAATACCGCTGCCTGTACCAATATCAAGCATTTGTATTTCAGATGTTACGTACTTTTCCAAAAGCGAAAGACAAAGCGAAGTTGTAGCGTGTGTACCTGTACCGAATGCGGCGCCAGGGTCAATATTAAGCACCGTTCTTCCGTTTTTGTTGTCGTATTTCTCCCAACTTGGAACTATAACCAATTTTTCACCAATTTCGCTTGTATGGAAAAACTTTTTCCAGTTTTCGTTCCAATCGGTATCTTGAACACCAATCGATTCAACAACACATTCAATATTTTCAGCGCGAAAACGTTCTTTCAAAAACTCAACCGCTTCTAAAGCGTTATCACTTTCAGAAATGTAAATATGAATAAACGATACTTCACGGTCTTTTGCTAAAAGATTTTCGTCTATTAAATTGATATGTGCAATTTCTTGGGCTTTTTCTTCCAAATCGGAATAATCTTCAATATAAATTCCATAAGGTACTGTCATATTAGCAATGGCTGCCGCTAAATCAGTATCTTTCGTTGGAACTTTGATTTTAATTTCAGTCCAGTTCATCTATTACTCCTAAAATTTCTTCTTTTTGGTTTAGCACAGTTCCCTGCACCATTCCGTTTCTTCCGCCGCCACGAACGTTTAGTTTTGCTTTAAAATCTTTAAACCAAGCGTCTAATTTTTCGGCTTTACCGCAAACGGCAAAAGAATATTCACTTTCTTCCCCGCTAAACACAGCAATAATATTACCTGTTTTTTTATGTAACGTATCGCTTAAAATTTGCAGTTCTTTAATTGAAAACCCATCTTGAAATAGAACCGAAACTGACGCTTCACTTTCAAAACTGTTTGAAATCTCTGCAATTAAACGGCGTTTAAGTCCGCCAATTTCATATTTGAGAGTTTCAATATTTTGAAGTGCTTTTTCAACACCAAGTGCTACTTCGGTTTGGGGCACACACAAAAGCGAAGATATTTTTAAGTCGCTTTCATAGCGGTTGTTATAGTCATCAAGTGCTCTATTACCGCATACCGCCCAAAGACGCACGCCGTTTTTGTTTTTACAAAAATCAAGAATTTTAATCATTCCAATTTGACCTGCATTTTCAACGTGGGGCGCACAGCAAGCGCACTTATCGCAACCTTCAATTTCAACAATTCTCACATTTTCAGTTAAATCGAGTTTACTGCGATACTCCAAATTTTCCAAATTTTCGGGGTAATAACAATTAAATTTTGCTCCGCGCCAAACAACCTCATTAGCCATTTTTTCAATTTTTTTCAAATCGTTACGGTTTAGCATTCCGTCAAAATCCATTGTCATTTCACGGTCGCTCAAATGAAAGCCAACGTTATCGTATCCAAAAAGCGAATGAACAATACCTGAAATGATATGTTCGCCCGAATGGTTTTGCATTTTGTCAAAACGTTCTTCCCAGTCAAGTTTGCAAAAAACAGTTTTACCAACTTTTATATCTTGCTCAAGATAATGGTATATTTGACCGTTTTCTTCTTTTACGTCTAAAACCTTTACGCCGTCTATATACCCTTTATCAGAAGTTTGTCCGCCACCTTCGGGGAAAAATGCAGTTTTATCAAGCACCGCTTTTTTATTTTCGCAAGATAAAACCTTGGCTTCAAATTCCTTTATGCCGGAACTTATATCATATAACTTTTCGGTCATTGTAATTTTTCCTTTACCATATACGCCGCTTTGTAAATATCGCCGCCGCCCATTGTAATTACAATGTCATTTTCTTTTGCGGTTTCAATTATCTTATCTGCTATATTTTGAAATCCGTCAACTATAACGGCATCGTTCAACTTTTCAGCAATATCTTCCGAAGAAATGCCAAAAGTATTAACTTCACGTGAACCCATAATTGGAGTTAAAATAACTTTATCTGCCAACGACAGCGCCTCGATAAACTCATCTTTTAAAAGGGCTGTACGAGAGAAAGTGAACGGTTGGAAAACCGCTATAACGTTGTTATAAGAAAGATTTTTAGCAGCGGTTAAAGTTGCCTTGATTTCGGTTGGGTGGTGAGCGTAATCGTCTGCCAAGCAAAATCCGTTGTATTCACCCAAAAATTCAAAACGTCTTCCCGCTCCCGTAAACTTTTCTAAAGCGTCTTTAATACCTTTTACTTCTACGCCCATATCATAAGCCACAGCAAAAGCCGAAAGAGCGTTTAAAATATTATGATAACCCGGGATATGAAGTGAAAGATTTGTTAAAACTTGGTCACCTTTGCAAACGTCAAAAGTAAAGCCGTATTTACCTTTTTGCATATTTTTAGCAAAGTAATCATTAGTTTCGCTAAAGCCAAAAGTCACCTTTTCTACCTTTGCATCATTACACGCTTTTTGCGCCAACTCGTCGTCACCGTTCACATAGCATTTTTTACCCATTGAAATAAACTTTGTAAAAGACGCCACAAGATTTTCCATTGTTTTAAAATAATCAAGATGGTCGTTATCAATGTTGAGCAAAACAGTAATATCAGGTGAGAGTTGCAAGAAAGTATCAACAAACTCACAAGACTCACAAACCATAATCTCGCTATCCCCTGCAATACCGTTTGAATTTATAAGCGGAAGTTTGCCTCCAATAACGGCTGTAGGATCGTACTTGTTTAAAATTAAAATTTGTGTTATCATAGAAGTAACCGAAGTTTTACCGTGAGTACCGCACACACCGATAACGTTATCGTACTTGCGGGTAATAGCACCTAAAAGATGACTTCTTTCCATTGTGGGAATACCCAATTCTTCGGCTCTTACAAGTTCAGGGTTATCACGGCTGATGGCAGCCGAATAAACCACAAGTTCGCTTCCTTCAACATTTTCGGGGTTATGTCCCATAAAAACTTTTATACCAAGGTTTTTAACTCTTTTAAGCGGGTCGCTTTCGTTATTGTCAGAACCTGTAAGAATATAACCTTTACTATGCAAAATTTCGGCAAGCGGACACATACCGCTACCGCCGATACCTATCATATGAATTTTTTTAACACTGTCAATTATTTTTTCTTCGTGGCGTTGTTGTTTCATAAATGCCTCCCCTTGTCACAGTATTATATATATTATACTACTATTTATTAAAAAAATAAACTGTTTTTTTGAAAGGAATTAAAGAAATGTTTGAAATTCCACAAAAAATTGAATATATTATTGAAAAACTCACTCAAAACGGCTACAAAGCGTATATTGTGGGCGGAAGTGTAAGGGATATTTTACTGGGAAAAGTTCCGCAAGACTTTGATGTTACCACTTCAGCCACCCCAAATGAAGTTATTTCTCTTTTTGAGCATACCGTCCCCACAGGTATAAAACACGGTACCGTAACCGTAGTGACAGACAACACCCCCGTAGAAGTCACCACATTTCGCACCGAAAACGGCTATGCCGACTTCCGCCGTCCTGACAACGTAGAATTTGTGAGCGATATTAAAGAGGATTTATCGCGCCGTGATTTTACAATAAACGCTATGGCTTATAACCACCAAGACTCGCTTATAGACTGTTTTGGCGGTAAAGATGACCTTAAAAACAAAGTTTTACGAACCGTGGGTGACCCCGGCACACGTTTTAAGGAAGACGCCCTTCGAATTTTACGGCTTTTCCGTTTTGCTTCAACCCTTGGATTTACTATTGAAGAAAACACCTTAACTGCCGCACTGGAATATTCACACCTGCTTGAAAACGTGAGCCGTGAAAGAATATTTGCAGAACTCAAAAAAACTGTTACCGGAGAGAATTTTGAAGTTTTTAGCGACTTAATTATTTGCGGCGGTTTAGAGTTTTTAAATATTAAAAAAATACCTAATTTCGAAAAAATTAAAAAACATAAAAACAACCCTCTAATTTGCCTGTATTTAAGCATAGACAGCAAATGCCTTGACCAACTAAAGCCCTCAAATTCGGAACGTGAATTTTTTAATGCTTTTGACAAACTCTCATTATTAAATGCTCCCAAAACCAAAGCCGATATTAAAGAAATGCTAAATATTTCTTCACCCGAATATACTCTTGCTTTTTTTGAATATAAAGAATGGGATACTAAAGATTTAAAACAAATTTTACAAAATCACGAACCCTATAAAATTTCCCACCTTGACATTGACGGCAAAACTCTAATATCGCTTGGTTTTAAGGGTAAAGAAATAGGCGAAATTTTGGAGCGTTTGCGAAAAATTGTTGTAAACGAACCGCAAAAAAACAAAAAAGAAATATTAATAAACGAAATACCGTAACACAAAAAAGTAAGTGCCATAAACTGTATTAGGC
>SVOX01000126.1 GCA_015066165.1 Oscillospiraceae bacterium
GGGGCGGTATTGTTGTAAACGAAGATGGGCTCACTTCTAAAACTGCTGTATATGCAGGCGGTGATGCTGTTACAGGTGCAGCAACAGTAATTCTTGCTATGGGTGCAGGTAAAACTGCGGCAAAAGCAATTGATGAATATATCAAAGGTAAATAAAACATTGTGGGGGGCGTGCATTGCACGTCCTTTTTTAATGCGGAATTTTGGTGTTCGCTATGCGAACAGATATAAAACGGACGACTAATGGTCGCCACTACGATAAGTTTATATAGAAATGTTGTAAGGGTTGATGTGTTATAAAGTGCTGATGTGTGGGCATTAGTCCCTATAAAAAGTCTGTTGAGAAGTCTTTTTTCTTTTACACCTTGAAATCTATAAAATTATGTGCTATACTTGACTATGCCAAACTAACTGAATATGTGTGAAAGTGGGTTATAATAACATTATGCTTACAGTCATATTATATATCGTTTTGAACTTGATAAAAATGCAAATTTCGGCGATATATAAAATGCGAGCACTATGCCCATTTTCATTATCGGTTAGTTTGGCGACTATCGGAGTTTGCGTTTTTTGTGCGTCTGCTTCGGTGGGCGCACTTTTTATTTTTAGGAGTTAAAAATGATTGATTATTTAAAGTTTCAAAATTGGAAAAACTTCCACTGTTTAGAAATGGAGGACTTGGCATTTTCGAAACCTACTGATATATTCATTTTTGTTCGTTTTACTCAAAAAAACCCAATAAATTTACAGTCGAGAAAAGTTTTATTTGCAAAGACTTCAGAGGAAGCAATAGGATTTATACGACATATTTTTCTTTATGATATTTTGAATGATTTAACTGATGATTTGAATAATGATTTTAAGAAGAATTTTGATATCGCTCAAACTGATGCTGTTTCAGTTTTGAATAAATGGTTTAAATTGGGGAAATTATCGAATAATATGAGTTTTTTGCAATTAAAGAAATTTTGTAGAGATTTCAATTTAGAGTTTTCTATTCGTGCAAATACCGAATATGAAATTCAAGTTTTAAACGGCGCAAATGAATTGCGAAGATTTTTAAATAAACGTTTTAGCGATAACGAAAATTTCGACAAACAAAAACTTTCTGATATTTGCAGTAATGCTTTGTTTGTGCCAAAACATTTGAACGATTATCTTGATATAATATTAAATTAAAAAATGTGTGGGAGACAATGGTACGGTTTTCTTGTCTCGACAAAACATTGTAGGGGCGTGCATTGCACGTCCTTTTTTAATGCGGAATTTCGGTGTTCGCTATGCTAACAGATATAAAACGGACGACCAATGGTCGCCCCTACAAATCATCTATACGGTTTGTATAATAAAAAATCTCCCTTACAAAAGGGAGATTTTTGTTATATAACTTTACTTAAGAAATCTTGAAGACGGGGACTTTTGGGATTTGTGAACAACTCTTGCGGGTTGCCTTCTTCCATAATGATACCTTCGTCAATAAAGAAAACTCTGTCAGCCACTTCACGTGCAAAGCCCATTTCGTGAGTTACAACCGCCATGGTCATACCTTCGTGAGCGAGTGACTTCATAACTTCCAAAACTTCGCCAACCATTTCGGGATCAAGGGCAGAAGTTGGCTCGTCAAAGAGCATAACTTCGGGTTGCATACAAAGTGCACGAACAATGGCAACACGCTGTTTTTGTCCGCCCGAAAGTTGTGAGGGATAAGAGTTTGCTCTGTCAGCAAGGCCTACACGTTCCAAAAGTTTCATGGCTCTTTCTTCGGCTTCTGTCTTAGAAAGTCCCAAAACTTTTATGGGGGATATGGTCATATTTTTAAGTACTGTCATATGTGGGAAAAGATTAAACTGTTGGAAAACCATTCCCATTTTTTGACGGTGTAGGTTGATGTTGGTTTTTGGATCGGTAATTTCGGCACCGTCAAAAATAATTTTACCGCCTGTTGGTTCTTCTAAAAGGTTGAGACAACGCAAAAATGTTGATTTGCCCGAACCCGAAGGTCCTATAATGCAAACAACTTCACCTTTTTTAATTTCGGTGTCTATACCCTTTAAAACTTCGATTTTTCCAAAACTTTTTTGCAAAGCTTCAACTTTTATCAAGGTTTCATTAGTGATCACTGTTGCGAAGTCTCCTTTCAAGTTTTCCTACAAGCCAGGTAAAGAGCATTACTATTGCAAGATAGATTATTGCAACCGCAATTAATGGCATAAATGCCGAAAAAGTACGTCCGCGAATAAGGTCGCCGGCTTTTGTTAAATCAACTATACCAACGTAACCCGCAATAGAAGTTTCTTTCAAAAGAACAATAAACTCGTTACAAAGGGTAGGGAGCACGATTTTAAACATTTGGGGAACAACAACGTAAATCATTGTTTGAATGTAATTAAAGCCCAAACTTCTGCCTGCTTCAAACTGACCTTTGTCTATTGACATAATACCTGAACGGAAAATTTCAGCAACGTAGGCACCCGAATTTATACCAAATGCCAAAATTGCAATAAACAATTCGCTGTTGGAAGATGCTAAAATTATAAAATACATAATAAGCAACTGCACAACAACAGGTGTTCCACGTATTACGGTTAGGTAAATTTTACAAATAAAGTTGAAGAAAGACAAAAGGTAAAAACTAATACCTTTGTTCTTTTTCATTGTGTCATAGTTTTTGTCGTATGTAGAACGGATAATTGCAATTACAACGCCAATAGCAATACCAATAAGTGTTGCAAAAAAAGTGATGATTAAGGTGTTTTTTAAACCTTGAACTATCCATTCCCAACGATTGTCATCAATAAAGTTTAAAATAAATTCACTTTTAAACTTTTGAAACCATACTTCCATTAGTTTCTCCTTTTATACAAAACTTAACTCATTCGGAACTTTCCGAATGAGTTAAGAAGAAATATTATGCTATTAAATTATTTAATGTATTTATCAACGATTTCTTGAATCTTGCCTTCTTTTGTAAGTTTAGCAAGAGCAGCGTTTACATCTTCAAGTAATTTTGTGTTTTCCTTGTTGATAGCAATTGCATAATCTTCGTTTGTGAATTCAGTTTCTTGAATTTTGAGGCCTTTGTTTGCAGCAACAAATGCTTTAGCAGGTTCGTTATCAATAATAACAGCAGTAACTTTGCCTTCTACAAGTGCTTGAACAGCATCTGCACCGGTTTTGTAACGAACAACGTTTTCTTCACCAAAGCCCCATTCTTCAGGTTTTGAAGAACAGTAGATGTCACCGGTAGTATCTTGTTGAACACCAATTTTGATGCCTTCTTTAACAGCAACAGGGTTTCCCTTATCGTCGAAACCGGTGTAGAAATCTTCATATGATTTGTAAGTAGCGTCTTCTTTAACGATAACTGACTGAATACCGTTTGCGTATGTAGTAGAGAAGTTTACGCTTTCTTTACGTTCGTCGGTAACGGTCATACCAGCCATACCAATATCGTATTTACCTGATTGAACACCGCCGATGATTGAACCAAATTCAACGTCTTTAATTTCAAGTTCTT
>SVOX01000127.1 GCA_015066165.1 Oscillospiraceae bacterium
ACCCGATACCGAAACACAGGGCAGAATTCACACTTCAACCGTTACGGTTGCCGTTTTACCCGAAGCCGACGACGTTGAACTTGAAATAAACCCTGCCGACCTTAAAATCGACACCTTCCGTTCTTCCGGTGCGGGCGGTCAGCACATTAACAAAACATCATCCGCTATTCGTGTAACCCACATTCCAACAGGTACTGTTGTAGAATGTCAAGACGAGCGTAGCCAATTCAAAAATAAAGACAAAGCGCTTAAAATTTTGCGTTCACGCCTTTTAGACGAAGAACAAAGAAAGCACGACGAAGCCATTGCGAGCGACCGTAAAAATCAAGTTGGTACCGGTGACCGCAGTGAGCGTATCCGCACCTACAACTACCCACAAGGCCGTGTTACCGACCACCGCATAGGTCTTACACTTTATAAATTGGAACAAATTCTTAACGGCGACATAAACGAAGTGGTTGATGCGCTTATCACATACTACCGTGCCGAAGCATTAAAATCAGAGGAAGAAGCTTAAATGGTTACACAAAAGCTAACCCCTAACCAAAACGGAATAAATACCGCCTGTGAAATTCTTAAAAATGGCGGTACTGTTGCTATTCCAACCGAAACGGTTTACGGTCTTGCGGCAAACGCTTTTGACAAAACCGCTATTGAAAAAATCTTCATAGCCAAGGGCAGACCGCAAGATAATCCGCTTATTGTTCATATTGCAAATATGCAAACTCTTGGCGAAATTGCAAAAGATATTCCAAAAACCGCTTATTTATGCGCCGAAAAGTTTTGGCCGGGGCCGCTCACTATTGTTTTAAAACGAACAGATAAAATACCCTCTTGCGTTTCGGCAGGGCTTGACACAGTAGCAGTTAGAATGCCCTCTTGCCAAATTGCAAGACAGGTTATTGAAAAAAGCGGTCTTCCGCTTGCCGCTCCCTCGGCAAACCTTTCGGGCAGTCCCAGTCCCACCACCGCAAACCACGTAATTTGCGACCTTGACGGCAAAATTGACGCCGTTCTAATGGGTGAAAACTGTGACGTGGGGGTTGAATCAACCGTTATAACACTTGCTACAAATCCACCGGTTCTTTTAAGACCCGGCGGTATAACACTCGAACAACTTCGTGAAGTTTTACCTGATATTACCGTTAATAAAGCGGTTTTGGCGGAACTTGAAAAAGGCGAAACTGCAGCAAGTCCGGGTATGAAATACAAACACTACGCACCAAAAACCAAAACCTTTTTGGTGGAAGGTGAAAATTTTGCCCAATTTGTAAACCAAAAACAAAACGCAGTGGCAATTTGTTTTAAGGAAGAAAGCAATAATATAACAATCGAAAAAATTATCTACGGAAGTTCCAAAACCCCAAAAACTTTGGCGCAAAATTTATTTAAGGCACTTCGAGACGTTGACGATCTCGGTGCACAAGAAGTTTACATTCACGCCCCCGAAAAGAGTGGTATAGGACTTGCTGTGTATAACCGTCTTATTCGCGCGGCGGCTTTTAAGGTGATAAAATTATGAGCATAATTATAGGTCTTACCGGTCCTACCGGTTCGGGCAAGAGCAGTGCTGGAAGTTTGGCAAAAGATTTTGGTTTGAAACTTATCGACTGCGACAAAATAGCCCGTCAGGCAGTGGAAAAAGGCAGTGACGGACTTTTAGCGCTTACAAATGCTTTTGGAAAAGATATTCTTCAAACCGACGGTTCGCTAAACCGTAAAGCCCTTGCCAATGTTGCGTTTTCCACCCGTGAAAACACCCAACTTTTAAACGATACCATTTTTCCGTTTATTCGAACTTTGGTTTTAAACCAAACCAAATCGGGCAACATATTGTTAGATGCTCCCACCCTTTTTGAAAGCGGAATTGATAAAATTTGCAATAAAACGGTTGCGGTGCTAAGCAACAAGAAAAACCGCCTTTCAAGAATTACTATACGTGACAACCTAACCGAAGAAGAAGCGCTTCTTCGTATGTCGGCAGGTAAAAATGATGATTTCTACCTCAAGAACGCCGACTACGTAATATATAATAACGACACCACCGAACAATTTTTAGGTGAATTCAAACAAGTTTTACAACAAATTTTAAAGTCAGGAGAAAACTTATGAGCGATATTAAAAAACTCAAAGAAGACCTTTTTTACCAAAGAAAAAACGGCAGACAAATAAGTGATGAAAAAACACTTGAAACCGCCCAAGAATACTGTGACGGTTATAAAAGATTTTTAGATAACGCCAAAACCGAGCGTGAAGCCGTAAAAATTGCTATAAAAATGGCAGAAGAAAACGGCTTTTCACCTTTTCAATACGGCAAACAGTATAAAGCCGGCGATAAGGTTTATTTCAACAACCGTGGCAAAACCATTGCCCTTGCTGTTTTCGGAAGTGAAACTTGCGACAATGGTGTTAACATAACTGCTGCGCATATTGACTCTCCTCGTCTTGACTTAAAGCCCAACCCGTTGTATGAAGAAATTGAGTTGGCACTTTTTAAAACCCACTATTACGGCGGTATTAGAAAATACCAATGGACCGCTATTCCTTTGGCGCTTCACGGTGTTTTTGCTCTTAAAGACGGAAGTTTAAAATCAGTTGCAATAGGCGAAAACGAAGACGAACCCAAGTTTGTTATAAACGACCTTTTGCCCCACCTTGCAGCCGAGCAAAGCAAACGCACTTTGGCAGAGGGTATTAAGGGTGAAGAACTCAACGTTTTGGTTGGTAGCCACCCCTTTAAAGCCGATGAAGGCAGTGAACTTGTAAAACTTAACATTTTAAAACTTTTAAATGAAAAATACGGAATTCGTGAAGAAGATTTTCTTTCGGCAGAACTTGAAATGGTACCCGCATATAAAGCGTGTGATATTGGTTTTGACCGCTCGCTTATTGGTGCTTACGGGCAAGACGACCGTGTTTGCGCATACCCCGCTTTAACCGCTGTACTAAAAGTTGAAAATCCGCAAAAAACCGCTGTTGCCATCCTTGCCGATAAGGAAGAAGTCGGCTCTATGGGTAACACGGGGCTAGAGTCGGATTTCTTGCGTTTTGTAATAGGCGACCTTGCAAAAAGCCAGGGTGTTGACAGTACTGTTGCCCTTCGCAATTCAAAATGCCTTTCAGCCGACGTTAACGCAGGTGTTGATCCCACTTTCCAAGAAGTTTCCGAAAAACGCAACGCTTCGTTCCTTAATTACGGCGTTGTTATTACAAAATATACCGGTGCCCGTGGTAAAGCAGGCACTTCTGATGCTTCAGCCGAATATATGGCATACGTTCGCAATATGCTCGATAATGCAAATATCCTTTGGCAAACGGGCGAACTTGGAAAAGTTGATGCGGGCGGCGGCGGAACTGTTGCAAAGTATATGGCAAACCTTGGAGTTGACTTTGTTGACTTGGGTGTTCCGGTTCTTTCAATGCATGCGCCTTTTGAAACCACCGCAAAACTCGACGTTTATATGTGCTACCGTACAATGTACGAATTTATGAAGTAATTAACACCTGTCCCACTTT
>SVOX01000010.1 GCA_015066165.1 Oscillospiraceae bacterium
GTACACAAATTGACCGTCGTGCATATAGCGAATATATGAAACACACAGTTGAAAAACAACCTAATCTTGACGTAAAACAATGTGAAATTGTGAAAATAGAGCAAAATGACGGCTTGTGGGTTTGTGTTTCAAACCTTGGCGCTGCTTTTGTTTGTAAAAAGGTAATAATTGCTACAGGTACTTTTTTGGGCGGTAGAATATACGTTGGTGAAGTTAATTACGAAAGCGGACCAGACGGTTGTTTTCCTGCACGTGAACTTTCAAACTCTTTAAAAGAGTTGGGAATACCGCTTCGACGTTTTAAAACAGGTACACCCGCTCGAGTACTTCGTGACAGTATTGATTTTTCACAACTTGAAGTTCAAGAGGGCGATAGCGAAATTATACCCTTTAGTTATTCAACTAAAACACCGCTTGAAAACAAAGTTGTTTGTCATATCGGTTACACTAATGACGACACTAAAAACGTAATTCTTAAAAATATTAACCGTTCACCGTTATACGCAGGTGATATTGAGGGTGTTGGTCCTCGCTATTGTCCAAGTATAGAAGATAAAATTGTTCGCTTTGCCGATAAAAAGCGTCATCAGTTCTTTATTGAACCTTGCGGTGAAAAAACCGAAGAAATGTATTTGCAAGGTATGTCTTCATCACTTCCTGAAGAAGTGCAAATTGAGTTCTATAAAACAATACCTTGCCTTCGTAATCTTAAAATTATTCGAAACGCTTATGCCATTGAATATGACTGTATTGACCCGTCGTTCCTTAAAGCAACACTCGAAATGAAAAATCTTGACGGACTTTACGGTGCAGGTCAATTTAACGGTTCTTCAGGTTATGAAGAAGCCGCTGTTCAGGGCTTTGTTGCGGGAGTAAATGCTGCGCTTTCGGTTAAAGGTGAACAACCGCTTGTTTTATCACGTGCATCATCTTATATTGGAACTTTAATTGATGATTTGGTAACAAAGGGATGTATGGACCCTTACAGAATGATGACTTCAAGAAGTGAATATCGTCTCATTCTCCGTCAGGATAATGCTGACGAACGCTTAATGCCAATAGGTTATAAATTAGGTCTTGTTGATGAAGAGACTTATAACGATTTCCGCTCTCGCACAAAACAAAAAGAGCAAGAAATTGAACGTCTTACAACCACGTTTATTGGTCCTAACCCCGCTTTGAATGAAATTTTAGTACAAGCGGGAACCGCACCAATGACCACGGGTATGCGTCTTTCTGACCTTGTTAAAAGACCGCAGTTAACTTATGATATGTTGGCTCCTTTTGATAAAGAACGTCCTTTATTATCACGTGATGTTGCAAGTAAAGTTGAAACCGAAATTAAATATGAAGGTTACATTTCCCGTCAACAAGCGCAAGTTAATGAGATGTTACGTTTGGAAAACAAACATATTCCTGCAGATATAGATTATAATAATGTATATGGACTTCGTCTTGAAGCGGTTGAAAAATTAAATAAAATAAGACCTACAAATATAGGTCAAGCATCCCGTATTTCTGGTGTTAGTCCTGCTGATGTTTCGGTTTTGCTGATACATTTAGCAAAATAATTCATTTTTTGTTAACATATTATTATTTTTGTAGCAACAAAATGGTTTTATAATTTTTAAATAAAACCAAAGGAGTTTTTTATGAGCGATTTTAATTATCAAAACAATGGCGGTTATTATAATTATTCCTACACTCCGCCACCAAAAAAACAAAAAAAGAAAAGAAAATTTGGCTTTTTTAAAGTTTTACTTTGTTGTGTTTTAAGCGCTGTAATTGGTGCAGGTAGCGCTTTTTGTGTTTTTACAATTTTAAACAAAAATAAAACTGTTCCCCAAACTACAAACGAACCTGTTTTAGAGCAAAATAACGTTAATATAAACGTTGATGAAGAAGCAGCTTCGGTTGTGGAAGCGGTTGCAAAAAAAGTTACGCCAAGTGTTATTGGCATTAGAACCACAACTTCGGTAATGAGTTTCTTTGGTGATCAAGAAGCAAGCGGTGAGGGAAGCGGTGTTATTTACCGAAAAGACGGTTATATTATCACCAACTACCACGTTATTGCCGACGGTGTTACAAATAGAGCGGATACAAAAATAGAAGTATTTTTAGATACTGCAAATTCTAAATCATATCCTGCTACTGTTGTTGGTTATAACATTTCTGCCGACCTTGCGGTAATAAAAATCAATGCTAAAAACTTACCCGCAATAGAAGTGACTGATTCTTCAAAATTAAAAGCCGGTCAATACGTTATAACTGTTGGTAATCCGGGCGGTCTTGAGTTTATGGATAGCGTAACTTACGGTGTTATAAGCGGTCTTGACCGTGTTGTTTCAAGCGATTCAGACGTTTCGTTAATTCAAACCGACGCTGCAATAAATCCCGGTAATTCGGGCGGTGCTTTGGTTAACACAAAAGGACAATTGGTTGGAATAAATTCTTCTAAAATTGTTGCGGAAGAATTTGAAGGAATGGGTTTTGCGGTTCCTTCAAATACGGTTGTTGAAATTTGTGATAAAATAATTAAAAACGAAAATTCACCCGAGCCGTTTTTGGGTGTAACAGTAAGTGAGAGATACACTTCAAAAGTTTTGGCATATTACGGTTTCCCGTCCGGTGCGGTTGTGTTAAGTGTTACCGAAGGCAGTCCTGCTTATAATGCCGGTATTCGCCGTGGTGACATTATTACAAAATTTGCAGGAAAAGAAATTAAAGAATACTCTAAACTTGAAGAATATTTGAAAAAATGTAAAGTTGGGCAAAAGGTAGATGCTACGATTTACCGAAACGGAAATTACTATTCAACCACAGTTTTAATTGGTTCAAACAATTTAGTTGAATAATAAAAATAAATTTAAAAAAAGTGTTGCATTTTGAAAATTAGTGTGTTATAATAGTTTGCACGTGAGTAAAATGAATGGAGGTGTCTTGATGCCTAATATTAAATCTGCTAAAAAAAGAGTGCTTATAAGCAAAGCAAATTATGAAAAGAACAAAGCTTACCGTTCTGCTTTAAGAACTGCTATTAAAAAAGCTGATTCTGCTATTGATGCTAAAAGCGAAGATATGGCTGTAGTTGTTAACGAAGCTGTTAAGAAGATTGACCAAGCTGCTACTAAAGGTATTCTCCACAAGAATAATGCTGCTAGAAAGAAATCTGCTTTAGTTACTCGTTTTAACAAAGTAAATGCGTAAGATTTATGAAAAATTAAACCCAAGTATCATTTGATACTTGGGTTTTTTCATTTTTAAAATATTATATCATAATTATTTTCACTTTCTGTAGAATATAACTCAATAAATTGTGTTGGAGTCATATTTTCAAGCGCCATAAAACGATTGTTAAATGTACGTGAATTGTTAAAACCGCAATGCTCGGCAATAAGTGAAATTGGCAAGTCATTTGAAAGCATTATTCGTTTTGCTTCATCAATTCTTTGACGGTCAAGAAAGTCTTTAAAACCAATTCCGGTAAATTTTTTGAACATTGAAGAAAAGTATTCAGGCGTGTATCCAAGTTTTTTTGAAAAATATTTTAATGAATATTCGGGATTAGTGCAATCTGATTTAATTTCTTCTAAAACAGGGAATAAATACTTGAAATTTTTTTGCTTAATAATTTTGAGTGGCGGAAAATACATTAAAAGCAAACTGGTAAGCGATAGCGCATAAGAAAGACTTAAAGTTTGCGAAAAAGGAATATTTAGTGAATATGCTTTATTGATTTTGTAAAATAAATCATTAAGTTGTTCTTCCAAACCGTCTATAGAAAGTATTTTTTCACGTGGTATGTGTATGGGAATAGAAGGATAGTGACGTATTATTGGCATAAATTCATGAGTTGGTATTAGGAATATATCTACTAAATTTTTTTCGCTACATACAAATTTATGAAGGCATTTACTCGGTATTATTACCACATCGCCGGGTTTGAAGTTGTATTCTATATTATCCACAATAAAGGTGGCATTTCCTGAAATAGCACGGCATAATTCAATACTTTGGTGCCAATGTAAAATATTAGTTGGCAGTCTTTTGCGACTGTACATTATATGATTTTTGGTCTTTTCGTGTATAATATCCATTTCATCACCGTAAAAATTATAACATAAAATTATCAAAAAAAATTAAAATCTTAAATTTTTTCTAAAAATGTATAAGTATTTGTTGATTATTTTAAATATTTTCCTTAAGTGTTAATGCAGTTTCCTTTATTTTATAACTAAAAACCTTTATAATTTCAAGGTATTATAAAGGAGGCGATACAATGAAAATAGGAATTGTTGGTTCCGGCTTTATGGGCAGCACCCATATTGAAGGTTATAAAAACTGTGGAATTAGCGAATTTTGTGTTTGTGATACAAATCTTGAAAACGCAAAAAAGTTGGCTGACCAATATGGCGGTAAAGCGTATGCAGATTTTGATGAAATGTTAAGTTGCGAAAATTTGGACGCTGTTTCAATTTGTGTTCCGACACCTTTACATAATCCGCTTGCAATTAAAGCGTTAGAAAAAGGCGTGGCGGTTCTTTGCGAAAAACCATTTGCTTCAAGCAGTGAATTGGCTGAAGAAATTGTAAATAAATCTAAAGAAACAGGAACTCCATTAATGGTGGCACACGTTTTACGCTTTATGAAACCGTACTATTTTTTAAAAAAATGTGTTAGTGACGGACGTTTCGGTAAGTTGTTGTCTTTGAGTATGAAGCGTAATTCTACAGCGCCTTTGTGGGGTGCGGGTAACTGGCTTATGAACGTGGAAAAATCGGGAGGTGCAGTTATTGATATGCATACTCACGAAACCGATATAGCAGTTTTTCTTTTTGGAAAGCCAAAATCAGTCACAACCACAGGTTCATTTTTACATTGTTCTACCTTGTACGGCTATGATAATGTGTGTGTTGATGCGCAGTCAAGTTGGCGTAAGCCAAAATTATATCCTTTTACGAGCGGTTACGATGCGAATTTTGAAAATGCAACTGTACTGTTTGACGGAGAAAAGGTTGTTATTTATACCGATGACCGAGTAATAACTGACGCTTTAGAAAAAGAAGTATGCCCCGAATATATCAACAGCACAGACGCTTATGAAAACGAAATTCGTTATTTTCTGTCAGAATTAGAAAACGGAAAATTTGATTATTGCCCTATAAGCGAGAGTTTAATCACAATAAAGACGGGTTATGCCGAACTTGAAAGTGTTAAAACAAAAAATACAGTTGAAATTGATTTTTAAGGTGATATTATGAAAAATACTTCAGTTGTTTTTACAGGAAAAAATAAAGTTGAATTTGAAAGTCGTGAAATTGAACCATTAAAAGCAGGAGACTTGCTTGTTAAAACAAAACAGTCAATGATTTCCATTGGCACCGAACTTACAATACTTACACAAGAAGGTTTAGATAAAGACTGTTTTTGGATGGAATACGGTGCATATCCTTATTATCCCGGTTATAACAATATTGGTGAAATTGTTGATGTCGGAAGCCCAGAAGATAAGCATTTAATAGGTAAAATGATAAGTTCATATTTACCACACGCTGAATACGGTGTTGTATCCCAAAGAGCCGATTACCGTATGCTGTTAGAAGGAATTGAAACTGATGAAGCAGTTTTCGCCACTTTTGCTGAAATTATTTTACAAGGTATTCGACGTGGGCGTTCTACCTGGGGTGAAAGTGCTGTGGTTTACGGTGCAGGTCTTTTGGGACAATTAACTGCTGATTTCTTACGAATTGCAGGTGTTTATCCAGTGATTGTTTGTGATACTTCAGACGAACGCCTTGAAATGCTTACAAAATCGCCAATGATAATCCCTGTGAATCCTTTAAAGCAGTCGGTTGAAGAAGTTGTTAAAGAGGCAACAAGGGGTAGAATGGCAGATGCTGTGTACGAACTAACAGGTGTGGCGTCTCTCATTCCAGATGAAATGAAACTATTACACGATTTGGGTAGAATGGTTATTCTTTCAAGTCCGCGCGGTAAAACAATAATGGACTTCCACGATTTTGTTAACCGCCCAAGTTGTGAAATTATTGGTGCCCATAACTTAAGTCACACGCCAGTTGAAACACTTAATAATCCTTGGACTTTTGAACGTGATGCCGAGATTTTTATGCAGGCAGTTATTAATAAACAACTCGATGTTAAACGTCTTATAACACACCGTGAACATTACACTAAAGCAGTTGAAATGTACGATATGTTAATTAATGACAGGTCTAAAACAATGGGCGTATTGCTCGATTGGTAAATTCTAAAGCTTCCTCTTTTGAGGGAGCTTTTTAAAATTATCAAAAACATAAATTTTACGATATATCTTAAATAATTTCTAAAATAACATTTTTTGTTTCCTACATTTTGTTTAATAATAGTTTATAATTATTATATAACTTTTCAAGGAGGAATTATTATGAAAATAGGTATTGTTGGTTCCGGATTTATGGGCCGCACCCATATTGAAGGTTATAAAAACTGTGGAATTAGCGAATTTTGTGTTTGTGACACAAACCTTGAAAACGCAAAAAAATTGGCTGACCAATACGGCGGTAAAGCGTATGCAGATTTTGATGAAATGTTAAATTGTGAAAATTTGGACGCTGTTTCAATTTGTGTTCCTACACCTTTTCATAATCCAATTGCAATTAAAGCGTTAGAAAAGGGAGTGGCAGTTCTTTGCGAAAAACCGTTTGCTTCAAGTAGTCAAGCTGCCGAAGAAATTGTAAATAAATCAAAAGAAACAGGAACACCTTTAATGGTGGCTCATGTTTTGCGCTTTATGAAACCCTATTATTTTCTTAAAAAAATTGTTGAAGAAAAACGCTTTGGTGAACTTTTATGTATTGATATGAAGCGACATTCTACCGCTCCGCTTTGGGGTGCGGGAAACTGGCTTATGGATGCTAAAAAATCGGGCGGTGCTATTGTAGATATGCACACTCACGAAACCGATATTGCAATATCGCTTTTTGGAAAGCCGAAATACGTTACTACTGTGGGTTCTTATATGCAGTGTTCAAGTGTTTATGGTTATGATAACGTTGGTGTTAGTATTGTAACAAGTTGGCGTAAACCAAAATTATATCCGTTTACAAGCGGTTATGATGCAAACTTTGAAAATGCATCGGTTATTTTTGACGGTGAAAAGGTTGTTATTTATACCGATGATGAAGTAATAACTGACGCTTTAGAAAAAGAAGTATGCCCTGAATATATCAACGGTGCTGACCCGTATGAAAATGAAATTCGTTATTTCCTAAACGGTATTAAAACAGGCGATTTTTCATACTGTAATCCAGATGATAGTTTGCTTACAATAAAGACAATTTACGCAGGACTTGAAAGTATGGAAAGCAAACAACCAGTTAATGTAGATTTTTAATATATACATAATTTGTAATATTTTAAAGCCGCATTTTTGCGGCTTTTTCTTTAATATTATATATTTTTAAAAAGTTTGTTAAAATTTTTATAAAAGTGTTGAAATTAAATTTAAAATCGGTTATAATATAAGCGGTAAAATTTGGTTTAAAGGAGAATTTAAAATGACCAACAACAAAACCGTTTTAAAATGGTTAGAAGAAATGAAAGAACTTCTCACACCTGACCAAGTAGTTTGGGTTGATGGTACTGAAGAACAAACAGAAGAACTTCGCAAACTCGCTGTTGAACTTGGCGAACTTGAAGCTCTTAATCAAGAAAAATTACCTGACTGTTATCTTCACAGAACCAATCCTAACGACGTTGCTCGTGTAGAAGACCGTACCTTTATTTGTACTGCTACTAAAGAAGAAGCAGGTCCTACAAACAACTGGTGCGACCCTAAAGAAATGTATGAAAAACTTTACAACATTGCACGTGGCTCTTACAAGGGTAGAACTATGTACGTTATCCCTTATTCAATGGGTCCTGTTGGTTCACCGATTGCTAAAATTGGTATCGAAGTAACCGACTCTGTATATGTTGTTCTCAATATGCTTATCATGACTCGTGTTAATAAGCAAGTTCTTGAAGTTTTGGGCGACAGCAATGACTGGGTACGCGGTTTGCACTCACGTTGCGACGTTGATCCCGAAAAGAGATATATTTGTCACTTCCCACAAGATAACACAATTATTTCTGTGAATTCAGGTTACGGCGGTAACGTACTTCTCGGTAAAAAGTGCTTTGCTCTTCGTATTGCTTCATACCAAGGTTGGAAAGAGGGCTGGATGGCTGAACACATGCTCATTTTAGGTCTTGAAAATCCACAAGGTGAAGTTAAATATGTTGCTGCTGCATTCCCGTCTGCTTGCGGTAAAACCAACCTTGCTATGCTTATTCCACCTGAATATTTACGCAAAAAAGGTTACAAGATTTGGACTGTAGGTGACGATATTTCTTGGATGAAGATAGGTCCTGACGGTCGTCTTTACGCTATCAACCCCGAAAACGGTTTCTTCGGCGTTGCTCCCGGTACTAACGAAAAATCTAACTTTAACGCTCTTGAAAGCACTAAGAAGGGTACCATTTTCACCAACGTTGCACACGTTTTGGAAGATAACACTGTTTGGTGGGAAGGTCTTAATAAAAACTTGCCTGACGGTTGTATTGACTGGCGCGGCAATAAATGGGATGCTTCTAAATTTGATAAAGCAGATAAGTCAACTTATGCGGCTCATCCAAACTCAAGATTCACAGCTCCTGCTGAAAACTGCCCCTGTATTTCTGAAGAATTCAATAAGGGCGAGGGTGTTCCGATTTCTGCTATCATCTTTGGTGGCCGTCGTGCAAAATGTGCTCCGCTTGTATATCAATCAAAGGATTGGGTTAACGGTGTATTCGTAGGTTCTGCAATGGCTAGTGAAACAACTGCAGCTGCTGCAGGTGCAGTAGGTGTTGTTCGTCGTGACCCAATGGCTATGCTTCCATTCTGCGGTTACCACATGGGCGAATACTTCAAACATTGGCTCGAAATGGGTAAAAAACTTGGCGATAAGGCACCAAAAATCTTCAATGTTAACTGGTTCCGTACCGACGATGAAGGTAACTTTGTATGGCCTGGTTTTGGCGACAATATGCGTGTTCTTAACTGGATTATCGACCGTTGCGAAGGTAAAGCAGACGCTACTGAAACCGCAATTGGTTACATTCCAAAGCCCGAAGATATTGACCTTACCGATTTGGATATGGATATTGAAACTCTTAAAGATATCTTAACAGTTGATAAGAAGGTTTGGGAACAAGAAGCAGCTGAAATTACCGAACACTACAAGAAGTTTGGTGATAAGCTTCCAAAAGAACTTGAAGATCAACTTCAAAATCTTAAAGATAATCTTGCAAAAATGTAAAATACTAAAATCCCGTAGAAATACGGGATTTTTTTATTGACCAAATAAGTTTTAAAGGGTATAATAATTTTATAAACTTTAAAAGGTGTTATGATGAATAAGTTATTAATTATTGTTCCGTGTTATAACGAACAGGAGGTTTTACCTTCTACAATTGAAAAATTAAGCGGTGTAATGAATGATTTACTCCAAAAAGATAAAATTTCACGCAATAGTGGAATTTTGCTTGTAAATGACGGTAGCCGTGACAAAACTTGGGAAATTATAAGCGATGCCCATTCTAAAACAAATTATATATACGGTCTTGATTTGGGAGCAAACGTTGGTCATCAAAACGCATTATTGGCAGGTTTAGAATACGCTAAAGATAAATTTGATTTAACAGTTACAATTGATGCCGATTTGCAAGATGACGTTTCTGTTATTGAAACAATGATAGATAAATATAACGGTGGCGCGCATATTGTTTACGGTGTTAGGAATGACCGTAAAAACGATTCGGCATTTAAGCGTTCAACGGCTAAACTTTTTTACAAAATTATGAATATGTTAGGTGCTAAAACAGTTGATAACCACGCTGATTTTCGCCTTTTAAGCAATACGGCTGTAACTGAACTTTTAAAGTATAGCGAACGTAACATTTTTTTAAGGGGTATTGTTGCTAAAATTGGTTTAAAAAGTGACTGCGTTTATTATTCACGGTTTAAACGTACGGCAGGTGTTACCAAATATCCGCTCAAAAAAATGATTTCTTTTGCAGTTGAGGGTATAACTTCGCTTTCAATTAAACCAATTAAATTGATAATGCTTTTAGGGTTATTAATCATTTTTTGTTCGATTTTAGCGTTTATTTACGTTTTAATTTCATACTTTTTAACCGAAACAAATCCAGGTTGGGCTTCACTTATGATTTCAATTTGGTTTTTGGGCGGTGTACAACTGTTCTCGGTTGGGGTTGTTGGTCAATACGTTGGTAAAACATACATTGAAACTAAAAAACGCCCAAGATATACTGTTTCGCAAATTTTGGAATATAAAGATTAAATGGTGAGAAAAATGGCTTTATATAACGATGTTGTAATTTGTTTTGGAGATAGCATTACCGAAGGTATGGCAATGGCTCGTGAAGATGCATATCCCGGTGTTTTGGCGGGGTATTTGAAAGAACAATTTACAGTTTTAAATGCCGGTGTCGGCGGGGAAAACAGTTATACAATTTGTTCTCGTGCCAATGCATTGCCATTTACTGTAAGTGAAGAAATTGTGTTTGAAATAGGTCAAAAAGAATATGCATCTAACGCTTATATTTTTAAAGGAATTAACGGTGAAATGATGCGTTACAGATACGGCGTTTTTGGCAGAAATTTACCGCTTTCCAACATTTTGATTGACGGTAAACCTTATGATTTTAGGGTTGAACGAACAAACAGTGAAGTTGATGACAGGTACATAATTTCACGAAAAGATGTAACTCAAAAACTTGTAATTCCCGTTGGTTCTTTAATAAATTATGATTATAGTGGAATTTATGAAAACTGCTATTGTACAGTTTTGTTACAAGGTGCCAATGACGGCGATATGCCAATTGATATAATTATTGAGCGTTATAAAAAAATTGAAGCACTTAATGACCGTTTTATTGCCTTAATTCCGCACTATCGTGGTGATGATGTTGCAAAAAAATTTCACAATGCTTTTGGCGAGCGTTGTGTAGATTTACGTGAGTACTGCAAAGAAGAAGTTTGGCAAGAATACGGCATTAAAAAAGACCAACAAGATATAAAATGTTTGGAAAACGGTAAACTTTCAACGAGATTTATTTATAAAGCAGTTTACGGTGACTGCCACCTTAATAAACTTGGATATAAAGTTTTGGCAGACTTGGTTTATAAAAAGGGAAAAGAACTTAAATATTGGAAATAAATTAACTAAAATCACAGCTTTAAAAAAGTTGTGATTTTTTTATTTGCACCCTTGCATTATATTATATCTTATAGTATAATATTATATTATATAATTTGGGAGATTATGTTTTGGAACTTAATATACAAAATAACGCTATTCTTGAAACGCAACAAGGTTATGCAAAACGTGTTTTGTCACTTGCTGCTAATACCTACGGCACTTGCCCAAAAGCGTGTGTTTTAACATTTGGTTGCCAACAAAACGTTAGCGATTCTGAACGGCTAAAAGGTATGCTTTTTGAAATGGGTTACACTATTGTTGACTCAATGGAAAATGCTGATTTTATTATTTTCAATACTTGTGCCGTTCGTGAACACGCTGAAGACCGTGTTTTTGGTAATATCGGTATGACCAAACAAATTAAAAAAGACCGTCCTAACACTTTGGTTGCTGTTTGCGGTTGTATGGTACAACAAAAACATATTGCCGAAAAAATTAAAAAAAGTTATCCATACGTTGATATTGTTATGGGCACCCACGTTGAACACCGTTTGCCCGAATTTATTTATAAAAAATTATCGGGTGCCAAACGTATTTTTGAACTTTCAATGGAAGACAATACTATTGTTGAAGATATTCCTATTAAACGTGACGGAAAATTCAAAGGTTGGCTTCCCATAATGTACGGTTGCAATAATTTTTGTACTTATTGTATCGTGCCGTACGTGCGTGGCCGTGAACGTTCACGTGAACCGCAAAAAATTGTTGAAGAATTTAAACAAATGATTAAAGACGGTTATAAGGATATAACACTTTTAGGTCAAAACGTTAATTCTTACGGCAAGGGTGCTTCTCACGGCGTTAATTTTGCAAAACTTCTTCGTATGTTGAATGATGTGCCGGGTGAGTTTGTTATTCGTTTTATGACTTCCCACCCAAAAGACTGCACAATAGAACTTTTAGACACAATAAAAGAATGTAAAAAAGTTTCACGCCACTTGCATTTACCTTTTCAAAGCGGTAGTAGCAGAATATTAAAACTTATGAACCGCTACTATGACCGTGAACAATATTTACAACTCATTAAAAACGCTAAAGAACGCATACCCGAAGTAGATCTTACAAGTGATATAATAGTTGGTTTTCCGGGTGAAACTTATGAAGATTTTAAAGATACGTTAAGCGTTGTAACTGAAGTGAAATTTGCTTCACTTTTCACTTTTATTTATTCTAAAAGACGTGGAACACCCGCCTCTGTGATGGAAGACAACATAACCCGTGCTGAAAAAGGAAAGTGGTTTAGCGAACTTCTTTTGGCGCAAGAAAAAGTGGCGCTTGAAAATATAAATAAATTTATTGGCAATACGTACCGTGTTTTGTGTGACGATTATTCCGAGCGTGAGGGTTATATGCTTGGTCATACATCGGGAACAGCGGTTATTGAATTTGAAGGGGATAAATCCCTTCTTGGTAAATTTGTTAATGTTAAAGTGGAGTCTTATAATAACGGACTTTGCGGAAAAATTATATAAAATATTTAAAAGAGGTATTAAAAATGGATGTAATCAAAACTGCAAGAGAACTTGGAAAAGCAATTCAACAAGATGAACGTTTTATTCGTTTTGCAAAAGCAAAACTTGCTAACGATAACGATTCCGATTTGCAAAATGCTATTGGCAACTTCAACGTTAAACGTATGGAACTTGAACAAGCCGCAAGTGCAGAACAAAAAGATGAAGAAAAAGTAAAAGCACTTAATGAAGAACTTCGCACTATTTATGGTGAAATTATGTCAAGCGGTCCTATGGTTGAATATAACAGTGCTAAAGCGCTTTTAGATCAAATGATGAACGAAGTTAATATTGTTATTTCAAAATCACTCGACGGTGAAGACCCCGATACACTCACTATTGAAAGCGGTTGCACAGGTAGTTGTTCAACCTGCGGCGGTTGCCACTAATTTTTATTAAATTTTAAAAGAAAGGAAGTTGAATATGGCCCAATTGTCACCAATGATGCAACAATACAAACAAATCAAAGCCGAAAACGAAGATAGTATTGTTTTTTTTCGAGTTGGCGATTTTTATGAAATGTTTTTTGAAGATGCCAAAAAAGCTTCCGAAGAATTAGATTTAGTACTTACGGGTAAAGAGTGCGGTCTTCCTGAAAGAGCGCCAATGTGCGGTGTGCCTTTTCATAGTTGCGACAGTTATATTGCAAAACTTATTGATAAGGGCTTTAAAGTTTCGATTTGTGAACAAACCGAAGACCCAGCCACTGCAAAGGGTTTGGTTAAACGTGAAATTATACGTACAATTACACCTGGTACAGTGCTTGAAGACAATATGCTTGACGAAGGTAAAAACAATTATCTTGCAAGTATTGTTATAACAAATCAAGATATTGGTGTTTGTTTTACTGATGCATCAACGGGCGAATGTCATGCAACTGTTTTGTCAAATGATGATTTCCAAACAAAAATTATTGATGAACTTTCCCGATTTTCTCCAAGAGAAATTTTGCTTTCAAATGATTTTTGCCTAAAAGCGCCAATAGTTGAAGAATTTTTAAAATCAAATTTTTACGGCGTTGTTACTTTAAGGGAAGATTCTTGTTTTGACTGTGAAGTGACCGAAGCCCTTATAATGAAACATTTTTCTGTTGTAAGTGTTGAAAATTTAGGGTTAGAAAGCGGTTCTTCAATTTCGGCGGCTTTTGGTGCTATTCTTGACTATCTTTATGAAACGGGTATTAACGGCCAAATTTCAGTAAATGAAATTGACATTTATACCGATAGTCAATATATGCGCCTTGATATTACGGCCGCTCGTAATTTGGAACTTTGCGAAACAATGCGTACAAAGTCCAAAAAGGGTTCACTTCTTTGGGTTATTGATAAAACAAAAACACCAATGGGTAAACGTCTTATTAGAAATTGGCTTTTACAACCCCTTATCAATATTACAACAATTAACTCGCGTCTTAATGCGGTTGAAGAACTTGTGAGTAACGTTATTTTACGTGGCGAAGTTGTTGAAGCGCTTTACGGTATTCGTGATATTGAGCGTATTATGACCAAAATTGTTTACGGTACTGCAAATGCTAAAGATTTACTGAATTTAGCCGCAACTTCGCAAAAACTTCCTGCAATTAAAATATTGTTGGAAAATGTAAATTCTAAAAAGTTACAGTCAATTTACAATAACATTGATGTTTTAGACGATATTTTTAATTTGATTGAAGTTTCAATCAACCCCGAAGCACCTGCTACTTTGCGTGAAGGCGGTCTTATTAAAGACGGATACAATAATCTTGTTGATACTTTGCGTAATGATATGAAAAACGGCACTTCGGTTTTGGCTGAAATTGAAGCCAGAGAAAAAGAACGTACAGGAATTAAAAATTTACGTGTACGTTATAACAAGGTTTTTGGTTACTATATTGAAGTTACAAATTCTTTTTTAGATTTAGTACCCGAAGATTACATAAGAAAACAAACCCTTACAAATGCCGAACGTTTTATAACTGAAGAGTTAAAAGAAATTGAAAAACGTGTACTTACTGCAAAAGACCGTATTGTACAGGTTGAATATGAAATATTTGACAGTATCAGAAAACAAGTAGCAAGTGAAGTTAAACGTGTACAAAGAACCGCAGTAGCCATTGCTGAACTTGATTCTTTAACCTCAATGGCTGTAGTTTCGGCTGAAAATCATTACTGCCGTCCGCTTGTAAATAACAGCGGTAAAATTTCAATAAAATCGGGAAGACACCCCGTTGTTGAACAAATGATTAATATTCCGTTTGTTGCAAACGATACATTTCTCGATATGCAGGACTGTCGCTCGGCTATAATTACCGGTCCTAATATGGCGGGTAAATCAACCTATATGCGACAAACCGCTTTAATTACCTTAATGGCACAAATTGGTTGTTTTGTTCCTGCCGAAATTGCTGAAATTGGAATTGTTGATGCAATTTTCACCCGTGTTGGTGCTTCTGATGATTTGGCTTCGGGTCAGTCAACCTTTATGGTTGAAATGAGCGAAGTTGCCGCAATTCTTAAAAATGCTACCAAAAACAGTTTGCTTATTCTTGACGAAATTGGGCGTGGCACTTCCACTTTTGACGGTATGTCAATAGCACGTGCTGTGCTTGAATATGTTGCTGATAAGCGTAAACTTGGCGCTAAAGCGCTTTTTGCAACCCATTATCACGAACTAACTGCTATGGAAGAACAGTTAAGCGGTGTTAAAAACTTTAATATTGCTGTTAAAAAACGTGGCGATGATATTACTTTCCTTCGTAGAATTGTTCCTGGCGGCGCTGACAGAAGTTACGGTATTGAAGTTGCAAAATTAAGCGGAATTCCAAACTCGGTTATTGAACGTGCTAAAGATATTTTAAAACAAACCGAACAAGAGGGAGTAGTTACTTATAAAACTGTTGCTAATGACGATGCTCAAATGTCTATTTCGATGCAAAGCGGACAAGACATTATCAAAGAATTAAATGCAATTGATGTAAACACACTAACCCCAATTGAAGCAATGCAAATTTTATTTGACATTTGTAACAGAAGTAAAAATTTATAGAAAAAGAGGTGTAAAAATGCCAAAAATTAATTTGTTGGAAAAGCATATTTCTGAACTTATTGCCGCAGGAGAAGTTGTTGAAAGACCGGCTTCGGTTTTAAAAGAGTTGGTTGAAAATTCTATCGATGCAGGTGCCACGATTATCACTGTTGAAATTAAAAACGGCGGTATTTCCTATATGCGTATTACCGATAACGGTTGCGGTATTGACCCCGACGACGTTCCTTTGGCTTTTTTACGCCACGCTACAAGTAAAATTAAAAACGGTGAAGACCTTAACTCGATTTCTACCTTGGGCTTTCGTGGAGAAGCGTTAGCGGCTATTTCTTCGGTGGCAAGGGTTGAAATGTTAACCAAAACTCTAACTGCTGACAATGGTACTCATTATAAAATTGAAGGCGGTACAGAAATTCAAAATGTACCTTCGGGTTGTCCAAACGGTACCACGATTATAATTAAAGATATTTTTTACAACACACCTGCCCGTATGAAATTTCTTAAAAAAGACGTTTCCGAGGCAAACGCTTGTGCGGGTGTTATTGACCGTATTGCACTTTCGCACCCTGAAATTTCTTTTAAATTCATACGTGACGGGAAACAAACTTTATCAACAAACGGTGACGGTAATCTTAAAAACACCGCCTACAGCGTTTTAGGACGTGAACTTTCAAACAGTTTGATAGATGCAAACGGCGAAATAGGCGGTGTAAAAGTTAACGGTCTTATTTGTAAGCCCGTATTTTGCAAACCAACCCGCAATAATCAATATACATTTTTAAACGGCCGTCTGGTGCGTTCGGGTACTGTTATTGCTGCGGTTGAACAAGCATACAAAAACAGTGCGATGATTGGTAAATTTCCATCGTTTGTGTTGTATCTTTCGGTTCCTTTTGAAACTGTTGACGTAAACGTTCATCCCGCTAAAACTGAAGTTCGTTTTTCTGACGAAAAACGTATTTTTGATTGTGTTTATTCGGCGGTTAAAAACGCATTGGCAATGGGTGATACCCGTCCTGAAATAAAGCCCCAAACACCTGTGTTCAATAAGTTTGAACGTATGACTACACAAGAGTTTAAACAAACTTATATTGAAACGGGTTCTAAAAGCACTCAAACCGATGATGTAAAAAAGGTTGAAGTATATAACAAACCCACCGTAGAAAAACCAAAACCTGTATTAAATCCTTTTATTAAACTTGAGTCACCGCTTCCCGAAGCAGTGGAAACCTATATTTCACCAAAAGATAAATCAGAAGATGTCAAAGTTGACGTTATAAAAAAAGATGAATACACACCTAAAACTGATATCAATGTTGACATTGTGAAATCCGAACTTGAGCCCGAACTTTTACCTGTATATTTAATTGGCGAGGCATTTAACACTTATATTGTGGTTCAAATGGGCGATAGTGTTTTTATGATTGATAAACACGCAGCCCACGAAAGAATTTTATTTAATTCTTTGAAAGACAATATAAAAGTTGAAGTTCAGTCACTCTTAACGCCTGTAACTGTTGTACTTTCTAAAAATGAATATAACACCATTTTAGATAATTTAGAACTTCTTTCAAAAAGCGGTTTTGAAATTGATGATTTTGGTAATTCGGCTTTAGTTGTCCGTTCTGTTCCTGCAACGCTTATTGGTGAAGATATTTCTTCACTAATTAGTGAAATTTCTTTGAGTTTGCAAAAAAGCGGTAAAGTAGAACTCGAAATCGCTGAAAATCTTTACCATACAGTTGCTTGTAAAGCCGCTATTAAGGCGGGTACTAAAATCAGCAGTACCGAAATGCTGGAACTTGCTAAAAAAGTACTTTACTCAAAGGAAATTATGTATTGTCCGCACGGACGACCGGTTGCTTTTGAAATTAAGCGTAAAGAACTTGAAAAAATGTTTGGGAGAATACAATGATTAAAGTATTATTTGTTGTAGGACCAACTGCTTCAGGTAAAACATCGCTTTCAATAGAACTTGCAAAAAAGTATAACGGTGAAATTATTTGTGCCGATTCGATGCAAATTTATAAAGGTATTCAAATTGCCTCTGCGGCACCCACTTTAGATGAAAAAGAGGGAATACCGCATCATTTGTTTGAGTTTTTAAATCTTGATGAACAGTTTTCGGTTGCCGAATATGTAAAATTGGCACGTGAACGAATTACAGAAGTGTCTTCCCGCAACAAACTGCCAATAGTTGTTGGCGGTACGGGGCTTTATATTTCGGCTTTGCTTGATAATACTCAATTTACTGAGCAAGATGTTGATTTACATCTTCGAAAGATGCTTGAAACTCAATTTGATGAATTGGGCGGTGAAGAAATGCTGCGCCGTTTATCTTTGTTTGATAAGGATTCGGCATTACGTCTTCATCCAAATAACCGCCGTAGAATAATTCGTTGTTTTGAAGTTTATAATCAAACCGGAAAAACAATTACAGAACATAATTTAAGTTCAAAACAAGACAAAGGTGATATTTTGCCGCTTGTTATTGGAGTAAATTTTTCAAACCGTGAACTTTTGTATGAAAGAATAAACAAACGTGTTGATATAATGCTTGAAAACGGTCTTTTAGACGAAGCGGCTAAAAACTTTGAACTATCATCAAAAAGCGGCGCTTTTCAAGCAATAGGTCACAAAGAACTTTACGGTTATATTAAGGGCGAGTGTTCTTTGCAAGATGCAATAGAACATCTCAAACAACAAACACGCCGTTATGCAAAACGTCAATTAACTTGGTTTAGACGTGACCAACGTATTAATTGGTTTTATCCTGATACTCAACCCGATTTTTTAGAAAAGGTATTCAATTTTACAAATAAAAATTTAAAGGAGGAATAGTTAATGAAAAAAATATCGCCAATAAAAGCATTGATTGTTATATTGGCTTTGACTTTTTTAATACATCAGCTTGTTTCTTCTTTATATAAACCAATCACCACCGAAACTGCAAAATATTTTACTTCAAACGACGGTTTTGATATTACGGGAATTGTTATTCGTAACGAACAACTTGTAAAATCTAAACGTGACGGTGTTCTGCACTTTTTAACCGAAGACGGTAGTCGTGTTGCAAAAGACGGTGTAATCGCAAATATTTATTCAAGTGAAACGTCTTCAATAATATTAAGTGACATTGCTACAGTTGAAAAGAAAATCAAAAATTTAAAAGATGTTATGTCAATTAATAATGTTGCCGCTTCAAATCTTGATGCCGCAAATTTCAACGTTTCTAAAGCATTAAACAGTTTGATTCTATCTTCGGCATATGGTGATTATAACAACATTCCTAACTTGAGCGAAGAACTCTTATCTAATATTAACCGCCGTAAAGCGTTGCTCGGCGAAACTTCTTCGTTTTCGGAGCAATTAAAATCTTTAAATGATGAACTTTCAAATTATAAAAATTCATTACAGCAACCAATTTCAAAAATTAAAGCAAATCAATCTGGATATTTTCTTTCTGTTACCGACGGTTATGAAACTGTTTTAGACATTAAAGATTTATCAACAATAACACCCGATTTTCTTGACAAACTTAATAAGAAAGAAAATGATGCTTCGGTTATAGGTAAAATTGTATCTGACTATGAGTGGTATATTTCCGCTAAAATGACTTTAAATCAATCTTTAAATTTTAAAGAAGGCGATGCTCTTACAATTTATACTTCTTTAAAATCGGCGCCTCAACTGCCTGTTACCGTTAAAAAAATTAATATTTCTAAAGACGGTACCAACGCAGTTATTGTTTTTGCTTGTAACAATATGAATAGCGAACTCGCTTCCATGAGGACAGGCCCTATGACAGTTGTAAATCACGAATATTCGGGACTTAAAATACCTAAAAAGTCTTTACGTGTTGTAGATTCGGTTCGTGGTGTTTACGTTGTTAACGGTATGCAAGTTAAATTTGTACCTGTTGAAATTGTTCACTCAACTGATGAATATATCATTTGTAAAAAAAGTGAAAACGATGGCGAGTTGCGCCTTTATGACCAAGTTGTAGTAAGGGGGAAAAACCTTTATGATGGAAAAATTATCGGCTAAAGAGTTTGATGAAAACTATAAACTGGTAATGGAAAAATATAAAAATGCTTTAAAAGTTGCCGGTAAGAATGAAAGCGAAGTAATTTTACTTGCCGCAACAAAAACAGTTGATATTGATACCATAAATTACGCAATT
>SVOX01000128.1 GCA_015066165.1 Oscillospiraceae bacterium
ATGAAAAACAGTATAGCAATTTGCCCCGGTAGTTTTGATCCGGTGACCATAGGCCATCTTGATATTATTGGCCGTGCGGCAAAAATGTTTGACAAAGTTATAGTTGTTGTGGCTCACAACAAGAAAAAAATTAATACGTTCACCCCTTTGGAAAGGGTTGAAATGATAAAAAAATGTATTAGCGGATTTGACAACGTTGAGGTTGAGGCATGTGACGGTCTTTTGGCTGATTTTGCTGCACAAAAGGGTGCTGCCGCTATTATAAAAGGACTCAGAGCCATGTCAGATTTCGAGTATGAATTCCAAATGGCTTTAACAAATAAGAAGTTGAATCCAAACGTAGAAACCTTGTTTTTAACAACTGCGGCAGATAATATGTATTTAAGCTCAAGTATGGTTAAGCAAATTGCTTCCATGGGCGGCGATATATCTTCATTTGTTCCGGATATTATAAAACAAGATATTCTCGATAGGATAAATTTTAACAAATAATACCCTAAAGGGTTTATGGAGGAAATTAAAATGACACTTGACGAATTATTAGAACAGTTTGACGAAGTGCTTGACAGCGGTATTAAAATCCCCGGCAGCAAAAAGACTGTTGTTGACATCGAAAAACTCCGTGTGGTAGTTGACGAAATCCGTCTTAACATCCCTGCTGAAATTAAACAAGCAAAGGGTATTGTTGCAGACCGTGCTGACATTATCACAAATGCAAAACGTGAAGCCGATGCTATTATCCGCAATGCTGAAGAAAAGGCAAAAGCAATGGTAGCACAAGAAGAAATTGTAAAACTTTCTCAAGCAAAGGCGGCTGAAATTATTGCTGCTGCTCAAGGCAAGAGCCGTGAAATGCGTAAAGCCGCTCAAGAATTTGTTGATGATATTATGCGTCGTGCAGACGAAGGCCTTACAGCAAATCTTGGCGAAGTTCGTAAGACTCGCGCTGCTTTAAAACAACAAATACCAACATCTTCTAACTAATAAATAAAAAATAGTAAAAGCGTTGATAAAGACTGCGGTTTTTGTAAAAACTCTTTAGCGAACAGGGGGCGGTGTGAGCCCTGTGGGTTTGAAAACCGGTATCACTTTTGAGCTGACGGCTGAATTTTAGTAAGCTTGTCCGTTTGTTCTGCGTTATAAGAACCGCAAATGTTAGTTTGTCGTAATAGGTGGTTAAACAAAAGTCCTTTGTCCTATTATGGACAAAGGACTTTTTGCGACGATATAAATTCCTTACGGAATTTACGATATATACAAAAGTATGCGATATATCTTTGAAGCGATATATTTTCGAATATTCTCGCCGAGGGCGAGATATGTCGAAAATAAGAACGGGAATTTATATCATATCGCAATCGAACGTAGTGAGATTATATCGTATTGTATAAATATATCGCAAAAAAGGAATTAAGAATAAAAATAATACTAATTGAATTTCATAGTTATGAGTGATTTGCAAACGAAAGGAGCATATGGAATGTATAAAAACATTTCGCCTAATCTCAACTTTGTAGAAGAAGAAAAAAAGATTAAACAATTTTGGGATGACAACAAAATTTTTGAAAAAAGTATAGAAGAACGCAAGGGCGATGCACCGTACGTTTTTTATGACGGTCCGCCAACTGCTAACGGTAAACCGCATATTGGCCACGTGTTGACCAGAGTTATTAAGGATATGATTCCCCGTTACCGTACAATGAAGGGCTATATGGTGCCAAGAAAAGCGGGTTGGGATACCCACGGTTTGCCGGTTGAACTTGAAGTTGAAAAACTTTTAGGGCTTGACGGTAAAGAACAAATCGAAGAATACGGTTTAGACCCATTTATTGACCACTGTAAAGAAAGCGTTTGGAAATATAAGGGTATGTGGGAAGATTTCTCAAAAACTGTTGGTTTTTGGGCTGATATGGACGACCCTTACGTTACTTACCACAACGATTTTATTGAATCTGAATGGTGGGCTTTAAAGCAAATTTACGATAAAGGACTTCTTTACAAGGGCTTTAAAATTGTGCCTTACTGTCCACGTTGCGGAACTCCGCTTTCTTCACACGAAGTGGCTCAGGGTTACAAAAACGTAAAAGAACGTTCGGCTGTTGTTCGTTTTAAGGTGGTTGGCGAAGATGCTTACTTCTTGGCTTGGACCACAACCCCTTGGACACTTCCTTCAAACGTTGCACTTTGTGTTAACCCTAACGATACTTACTGCAAAGTAAAAGCGGCTGACGGTTACACCTATTATATGGCTAAAGAACTTTTAGACAAAGTTTTAGCCAAATTAGCAACCGAAGAAACTGCGGCTTATGAAATAATAGAAGAATTTGTGGGTTCTGCACTTGAATACAAAGAATATGAACCTCTTTTCGATTTCCAAAAGCCCGTTTGTGAACGTCAAAAGAAAAAAGCGCACTTTATTACTTGTGACACCTACGTTACAATGAGCGACGGTACCGGTATTGTTCATATTGCTCCTGCTTTTGGTGAAGACGACTCAAAGGTTGGCAGAAAGTATGATTTGCCTTTCGTTCAGTTTGTAAACGGCAAGGGTGAAATGACCGAAGACACACCTTATGCAGGTTTGTTTGTAAAAGATGCCGATCCAAAGGTATTAACCGATTTGGATAAAGCAGGTCTTCTTTTTGACGCACCCAAGTTTGAACACGATTATCCGTTCTGTTGGCGTTGCGACACACCGCTTATCTACTATGCGCGTGAGTCTTGGTTTATCAAGATGACCGAAGTTAAGGATGACCTTATTCGCAATAACAACACTATTAACTGGATACCCGAAAGCATTGGTAAAGGCCGTTTTGGCGACTGGCTCCAAAACGTTCAGGACTGGGGTATTTCACGTAACAGATATTGGGGCACACCGCTTAATATTTGGACTTGTGAATGCGGACATCACCACGCTATCGGCAGTATTGAAGAATTAAAGAGTATGTCTTCTAACTGCCCCGATGATATTGAACTTCACCGTCCATATATCGATGCAGTTACAATTAAATGTCCCGAATGCGGTAAAGAAATGCACCGTGTTCCCGAAGTTATTGACTGCTGGTTTGACTCGGGCGCAATGCCGTTTGCTCAACACCACTACCCCTTTGAAAATAAAGATTTGTTTGAAGCGCAATTCCCTGCAGACTTTATTTCGGAAGCAGTTGACCAAACACGTGGTTGGTTCTATTCGCTTCTTGCAATTTCAACCCTTATTTTCAATAAGGCGCCCTATAAGAACGTTATAGTTTTAGGCCACGTTCAAGATGAAAACGGTCAAAAGATGAGTAAGTCGAAGGGTAACGCTGTTGACCCGTTTGATGCACTTGAAAGCTACGGCGCCGACGCTATTCGTTGGTATTTTTACACCAACTCGGCTCCTTGGCTTCCTAACTGTTTCCACGGCAAAGCCGTT
>SVOX01000129.1 GCA_015066165.1 Oscillospiraceae bacterium
CTGAGGATGTAAACCTTCCTTCATCCTTGTCACCCCTTTCTTTCGTTGTAACATTAGAATACTACCACATAACTTCAAAAAAAGCAAGCATTATTTTTAAAAAATATCGTTTTTTTGCAAATATTTTTTAAATTTCTCATAAAGTTCGACTGTTTTAAATCTAATTTTATACTGTGAAGCGTTTTCGGCCGTGTCTGCAGCATAAGGCGAAACACCATCTGTAAGTGTTGCATCACTTGCACTTGGAACACAAACACACGGAAATACCACGCACCACCAATTTTTACCCTTTGCATCACCTAAATCTACAATCAAGGATGTATAATTGCCGGCAGGCAATGTAAAATCGTCATATACTCTGGTGTTAAAATACTTACTTCCTACCGAAACATTCGCCTCATACCCAAAGCCACTTTGTTTTAAAACATTATTGGCTATAGTGTTTATAGTTTCAATGTTTTTGCTTGCTATTGCAATAGCCTGGTCAACATTATTGCAGTTTTTAAAAATATCGACCGAGCTTTTAAGTATTTCGTCTCGAACGGCAAGCTTTAAATTTTGATCCGCTTCGCTATCAGAGTTTGCAACTATATGCAATCTAAGCACTCCCTGACGCAACTCATCACAGCGCACCTCAAATCGAGCAAAGCTTAACATTATAGCGCACACAAGCCCAAACAATACCCCAAGTTCAATATTTTTTCTAATTGGCTTTTTCATAAAAATACTCCTGTCAATGTTTATATACACAATATTGACAGAAGTATTTTTTTTATTCAATTATTCCATTTTTGGAGGGTACAGCAACAATTGGACTATACCCTTTTTGTTCTAATTTTGTTTTTGCCGCATTAGCATGGGCAATATCACTATATATTGCAAAAACAGTAGGACCACTGCCCGAAAGTGACACCGAACAGGCATTTGTTTGCTTTATATCGTTAATTAATATATCGTTTTTACAAACCGAAGAAAACGCATTAAACACATTTTTACAAATTGCATTTAAATCGCCGTTGTTCATAGCGTTTACCATCGGTTGAGTATAAAAGTATTGTTGTGGGAATGCATCTACCCTTTTATACATATCGGCAGTTGACATTTTTTCTCCGTGCTTTATAAGCAGCATTGCGCAATCAGGCATATCGGAAAGCTTTTTCATTTGCTCACCTATGCCGCACACACGAGCGGTACCGCCCACTATACAAAACGGAACGTCAGCGCCTACCGACAAACCAATTTCACACAACTGCTGTTGTGATAAATTTGTCTTATATAGTTTATCAAGCGCTACAATAACAGCTGCAGCATCAGCGCTGCCGCCACCCATACCCGAAGCGAGTGGAATATGCTTTTCTATTACTATATCAGCGCCGCCTATAACACCCGTATGCTCAAAAAAGCTTTGCGCCGCTTTATAAGCGATATTAGACTTATCGCATATCGAAGTGTCTGTACACACAACCGATATAACATCACTTTTTTCAACACTCACAATATCGCAAAGCGATACCGATTGAAAAACCGAATCAATAAGATGATAGCCGTCTTCTCTTTTACCTAAAACATCGAGTGTAAGATTAATTTTTGCGCAAGCCTTAAGTTTCATCGCGTTCACCAAATAAAAATTTATTTATCGCATATTTAACTTTTGAAAAATTAAGAATGCCGTATGCCGCCATCGCGCCGCCAACGTTTAAAATAAAATCGTCAATATCGGCGCTTCCCGTTAAAAACACAATCTGTAAAACCTCAATAAAAATTACTGTTAACGATATTAATAATAAAAATTTAACCGCTGAATTTATGCGCGCAAAAATATTTGGCACAAAAAACGCAAACGGCATAAACACAAAAAAGTTACCAAATATATTTTCAAGCACTATATACGGTTTAAGACTACCCTCTTTAAAGGCATTTATAAAAAGCTTTACAGTTGCAAACGGTATAATATTGGTTTTATTTGCAAAATATTCATTTACCTGCTTACTATCTGCCAAAAAGATATTTGATATACTTCTGCCGAAGTTATCGTTTATAAGTGTAAAATCAATAATCATAAGTGTATATAATAAAAAAAGACATACAAGTATGCTTTTTACAACAAACAAACGGTCAAGCTTAATTACTTTAGATTTCAAAAAAATCACCGCCAAAGATAATTGTACCTTTAGCGGTGATTAATGTCAAGAAAATTGTTGTCGTTTGTTTGAGGATGGCTCTCAACACAATAGAACCGTCCCCTTGTGTTGCAGGAGAACCGTCCCCTTGTGTTTTGCGTTGTTACAGTTGTAAGACAGAGAACCGTCCCCTTGTGTTGGGAGAACCGTCCCTTTGTGTTAGAGAACCGTCCCCTGTCCTCTCCTATACCAGCAAGCATCGCGTTTGGTCACCCAAACACAGTCTTGCTGGGATAATCCCAAACCCTTACAAAAAATCAATACCAGAAATATTATTTAACGTCAAATAAAGACAATGCAATTGGTGGCTTTTTACAACCATAATTATATGAGGTGCAAACTCAATCACTTCCCCAATCGATTCAGGATTGCCGATGCATAGGATGTTCTTTCTTTCATCCCAATACACTTTATTTGAAAACGGATGATAATGGCAACCTTCTCCAGGAAAAAGCATCTCGCCACTTTTAATAAAAACTCTTCTCGCTTTCGATTCTGGCAAAACTAAAGGTTTATGCAACACTTTTAATTCATCTAAAAAGCTTTGAAATTTTATACAAAGACCAGTAGAACTATCAACTATAAGTTCAAATCGCCAATTGCCACCAAGCAATATACTATAATCTCCATTTGTTGTGGATTGATATAATAAAGACCTATCTTCCGTTAGGTAAAAATCATTTCTGTCCTTAACAAAATCCCTATCATATAAATCGCCAATCATAAACTCAATCTTATTCATTTGGATATGATTTTTCATTTTTTCCTCCTATTTTAAAAACCATGTCCCCAATGCCACACTAAACCTTTGGCGGTATTTATTCCCAATCTCCAAAGTTTTTCTTTTCCATTTACAGAACCCATAGCGCTAAAGACATAACCAAACGAATCTTTTGTCATTTTACCATATTTAATCACTTGCTTTTGTGTTAATACAGAGTTTGCATATGGTCTGCTCATATGTGTGACATCAGAAATAGTGTCGGTATAATTGTAATTCTGAATATTATTATAGGCTTTTATTCGAGGCGAATTTTTTGCCATCCAACCACCACAAACAGCGGTTCCCACTTCTGCAACAGCAGCAGTTGTATTTGCATATGCATCATATGCTTTTTGATTGCCGCTAAAAACAGTGTCTCTTA
>SVOX01000130.1 GCA_015066165.1 Oscillospiraceae bacterium
GTTGAATATTAGGATCGTCCACTATTGTATATACAGGTGAACTAAAAAATACACACGAATACGTTGGTTCTACAAAAGGTTGTCCTGTTCCATTATCAGGAGTCCACTGCTTACCGTTTACGGTAAGAGTTGTGGGGTTGCCGAGTTCATATGTAGCAGCGGCTTGACCGTCAATGCGAATCGACGTAAACGCTCTCCACTCGCCTGGAGTAAAACGAGCGTAATCTTGAATTTTCCACTCTTCTCCTATTTTCTTCATCCAACGGAAATTACTGGTAGTGGCATTAATATACGCCGGCGCTCCCTCGGTAATGGTAAACTTTGGAATATTAGTTTTACCGTATAAAGTGGGAATTGTATCTAAATCTTCGGAAGTTGCAACAATGTTGTAAATTTGTTGCTTATTAGAAACGGTTTTCCATTGTGCAGTAAGAGTAAGGTTACCCGTTACTAGATAATTCTCATTGGGAAACCACTCTTCATCGCCTATTTTCCAACATTTAAACTCTTTGTTAGAAGGTGGATTAAACGCACAAGCAGGAATAGTATAATCACCTGCAACGTTTTCCACCGGCGCCATAGTACCACTACCACCGTTTGCCGCAAAAGTTACGGTATAACCCTCTAACGCAGGGAATGTGTATTCAATAGAAATATATACATTATTACCGTACTGAAAATATGCATCATTTTCGTTAATACGAGCAGATGGCTTGGGACTTGTACTAAATTCATAACTATCGTTTTCACGTAACAACAACACTCGTACCGTATATGACTCGCCCACTTCAAAAGTATCAGTAGGCAACATTGGAACATCTCCGCAAAACCAAATAATGCCGTTTTCTTCACTAACACCATAGTCATCATCTTCGACAAACAAAACAGCACCTGTAGTATCTATGTCAGCATCGTAATAGGGACATTGTCCCGGAACCGGTGCCTTAACCCTTACAGCAACGTCGTTTATAACTGTTGCCGCCCCTGCTGTTTGCGGTATAATGAGCACTGTCAAAAATAATGCAATTACCGTCAAAATAGATATTATTCTTTTCATTTTACTTTCTCCTTTCAAAATATGCTTTTTCAATTTTATTATAATATAAACAAGCCCGATAATCCCCACACCAACCCATAAAAAAGTGTGGGAAAATTACGTTTTTTTGAATTATGGTGTGGGAAAAAGTGTGGGAATATAAATTCAGAAAAATCCACTGTGCCTTGACCTTGTGCCAAAATTATGCTATACTTTTACTGAAATCGATATAAATTTTTAGGAGAGAAATTTATATGTCAATTATTTACATAATTGCGGCTTTTGCATCACTGCTTGCATTAGTGTCGTATAGTTTTTTTATAAAAGAAAAAATTTCGTGGTTTTGGGTATTGTTTGTTGCAATATTTGTGGTAAATATCGGATATTTTCTATTGTCAATTTCCGATACGCTAACCACGGCGCTCAATGCAAATCGTTTGTCTTACTTGGGATCGGTAATTTTGCCGTTTGCAATGCTAATGATTATACTAAACGCAAGCCACTTAACCTATCCAAAATGGCTATGGTTACCGCTTGCTGTTCTTAGTGTGCCGATTTTTTTGGTAACAGCAAGTCCCGGTTATCTTGATATTTATTATAAAAAAGTAACCTTAATTACCGTAAATGGCGTATCTATATTAAATAAAACATACGGCAATTGGCACAAACTTTATATGTTGTATTTAATAATTTATTTTATAACCATGATTGCCGTTGTATTATACGCCACCCTAAAGAAAAAATTAACTTCCACAACCCAAGTAATTATGCTATTAGGTGCAGTTTTTGTTAATATTTGTGTGTGGGCAATAGAACAGTTTATAAACATTGAATTTGAGTTTTTATCGATATCATACATCATAACCGAATTATTTTTAATAGGCGTTTATGCTTTGGTGCAAGAAACCGAAAATCGAATTTTGCTAACGCAGGGGCAAAACCATAACAAAAACACCCTCAACCAACTCCAACCTGCATCAGTTGATTTTTTCTTGCAAGGTGTTTCAACTCTTACATACACCGAAAAATTGATATATGACTTATATATTGAAGGTAAATCCACCCAAGAAGTTTTAAGCCAAATGAATATTAAAGAAAACACTCTAAAATACCACAATAAAAATATCTATAGCAAACTTGGCGTATCTTCACGCAAACAACTTAAAGAATTTGCAAAATTTATACTACCGCCCTCAAAATAATAATTGTTTAATATTCATAAAAACCATCTACTTGTGTTGTAGATGGTTTTTTATTTTAAAACGCCACAAAAAATTTTACATAATTCCTACTTCCGAATTCCGCATCCCGAATTAAAAAATATTGCCTTTTTACAAATATTGGTATATAATATATAATGAATTTTTATGTGCGGAGGTGTCACTTTGGATATTAATGTTGGCGATAAGCTTTTAATGAAGAAAAAGCATCCCTGCGGAAACGATATTTTTAGCGTCACCCGTATTGGAATGGATTTTCGTCTTCGTTGTGACGGTTGTGGCAGAGAATTTATGATTCCGCGCAAAAACGCCGAAAAAGGCACAAAAAAAATAATCAAGGCAAATGGTGAACAAAATGTTTGATAAATTAGAATCGGTTGTGAGCCGATATGAACAAATAGGAATTGAACTTACCCGCCCCGACGTTGCTTCTAACAATGAAATGTTTAGAAAACTTATGAAAGAGCACAGCGAACTCACCCCTATTGTTGAAAAATACAAAGAATATACTGCGGCAAAAGAATCTGAAAAAGATGCTTTGGAAATTTTAGCAGAGCCAAATCTTGACAAAGATTTTAAAGAACTTGCCGAAGAAGAACTTAAAACCGCTAAAGAGAATATTGAACTATTTTCAAACGAACTTAAACTTTTACTGCTTCCTAAAGACCCTAACGACGATAAAAACGTTATTATCGAAATTCGTGGCGGTGCAGGCGGCGAAGAAGCGGCGCTTTTTGCCGGTTCGCTTTACCGTATGTACACAATGTATGCCGAAAGTCAGCGTTGGCAGGTTGAAATTATGAGCGCCAACGAAACCGAACTTGGCGGTTATAAAGAAATTTGCTTTATGATTGAAGGCAGCGGTGCATACTCACGCTTTAAGTATGAAAGCGGTGTTCACCGTGTTCAACGTGTACCCGATACCGAAACACAGGGCAGAATTCACACTTCAACCGTTACGGTTGCCGTTTTACCCGAAGCCGACGACGTTGAACTTGAAATAAACCCTGCCGACCTTAAAATCGACACCTTCCGTTCTTCAGGTGCGG
>SVOX01000011.1 GCA_015066165.1 Oscillospiraceae bacterium
TATTTTATTGAAAAGTGTGGATTTGCCCACATTTGGTCTGCCCACAACGGCAACAATCGGTTTTGCCATAACCTTCTCCTTCTAAATTTCTTCACCTAAAATTTTATCTACCATTTGGTAACCGTCAACTTCGGTCACAACAATTTCTACGCCTAACTTTTTGGATAATTCTTCCACCGTAACACTATCTAAAAACATATCTCGTTCGCTTCTTAACATTACTGCAGGAATAAGCAACTGTTCACCCAAATCAATACCTTTGAGTTGATTTTCAATATCGGTAGCGGTAATAAGCCCTGCAACAGTGATTGACTCGCCGAAATAATCATTTCTGACAGCAACAACGTTACACTCTAAATTATCCCATTTTTTTGTCATTTTGTCAACTATTTCCGTAATAAGCGGTTTTGCGTCAACGCCTGTTACCAAAGTGATTTTGCGCTTGTTTTCCAATTTGTAATCACAAATCGAAATTGCTTCATCAGTTTCGGCTTTTAAGAGTGCGCAAAGCCCCACGCCGTTTTCAAGTTGCAAAAACTCACCGTAATACTTTGCATCAGGCAATTTGCGGTCTGCCAAAATATAAAATTCGTCAGATGCATACACACGGCGGTTACCGTATTTTTCAAGTGTTTGGTCGCCAAAACTATCAATAATATCAATGGTTTCTTTTGCGTTTTCTTTATCGAAACCGTGAAGTTCGGGTAATCCGCTACGGTGTTTAGTAAGTCCAACCGGAACACAGGCAATACATTCCACGTTTTCAAGTGCCGTAAGGTCGGTAAGTGTTTTTTCAAGTTCTTTACCATCGTTCATTTCAGGCACTAATACTAACTGGCAATTAAGTTTTATTCCCGCATCGTTAAAACGGTTTATAATCGACAAAACTTTTCCCGCATTTTTATTTTTCATCATTTTAACACGAAGTTCGGGATTAGTTGTATGAACCGAGATATTTATAGGGCTTATATGCATTTTAATAATACGCTCAACCTCATGTTCGGTTATGTTGGTAAGGGTTATATAATTACCAAAAAGGAACGAAAGACGAGAGTCATCATCTTTAAAGTAAAGACTTTCTCTCATATCTTTGGGCAACTGGTCAATAAAACAAAATACACACTTATTAAGACAAGAGTGTTTTTTGTCCATCAAATAGGTTTCAAATGATAGACCTAATTCGCTGTCTTCACTCTTTTTAACCCATTTCTTTTTAATTTTGCCTTTATCGGTTACAAATTCGAGCAAAAGTTTTTCACTCAACTGATAAAAACGGTAATCGAGCACGTCCATTATTTCATTGTCATTAATTTTAAGCAAAGTGTAACCGCTGCGAATACCCGCTTTGAAAGCCGGACTTCCCTTTTTTACAGTTTCAATAATAACAGCCATACTCCATCCCCCTTTTTTAAATTAGAAAAAAATCAGAGAAGGAATTTTCCCTCTCTGATTTCGCGATAATTTTTCAATTATTCAGCAGTTGTTGCAACAACTTCACGGTTGTTGTATTTACCGCAAGCAGCGCAAAGTCTGTGAGGGCGCTTATAAGCACCGCAAGCGCACTTTACTAATGTAGGAGCGCTAATCTTCCAAACGTTATTTCTTCTTTTATCTCTTCTTGCTTTTGAATGTTTTCTCTTTGGTACTGCCATTTGGGGCACCTCCTTAAAATCATTATAAACAAATTAATTATCTAATAATTGGGCAAGTACGGCAAGCCGCGGATCTATTTCTTTTTCCGGACAGTCGCATTTACCTTCGTTTAGGTCTTTGCCACATTTAGAGCAAACACCCTTACAGTCGGCTTTGCACAGATGCTTCATTGGAAGATTTACAACCGTTTCGGTGTAAATTAATTCATCCAAATCGAGCTTCATATCGGGAACTAAAAGAATTGTGTCGCTGTCTTCACCCTCGATAGAGGTTGCCAAGATTTTATCTTCCTCTACTGTTACAGCCGTGGTAGTTGGTTTGCTACAACGGTCGCAAGGGTTAGAAAATTCAAACACAATCTTTGCGCAAAGTCGCACCAGACTCGCTTTGTTAGTAATTGTTCCAACTAATCGCACGGCATTTTTGAGCGGAAATTGACCGGCATATTCGAAGTTACTCATATCTAACAAATAATCCACTGGAAGCGAAGCGTTATCATTAACAAAAATACTTTTTAAATCAATAATCATACTTCCACTCCTAATGTCACAATGACTATTATATATATTATGTGCTCATTTGTCAAGATTTTATTTTCATATTTTGCAAAAAAATTACGGGTGACTTGCGCCACCCGTAAATGTTATTAATTGCAAACTTCTGCGATGTCGAACAACTTTTTGGGGAGTTCTTCCTTATCGGCTGAAACTGTGAATACAAATTCAACGTCTTCAATTTTAGAAATTCTTTCAAAGAATGCGCAAAGTTCATCGTAATCACGAGTGCCAATTCTTAAAGTTGCGTCACCAAAAATGTGAGTTACGTCGTGGTTGCCCGATTTAATACCTGCAACCATACCGTAATATTCGCCATAACCTGAAATAGCAAAGCTGTCAGCGTCGATAAGACGTGCTTTATGAGTAACAGAATAAGTAAGGGTATCACCTTTTTCGATGCAAACTACGTTGCCCAAACTAACTTTTGCGGCTTCATTTACCATATCCACCAACAATTTAGTTTTACCCGAACCTTTTCTTCCGATAATGATTTTAATCATTTGTACCACTCCTTCTTATTATAACTGCTTTTGGCAGTTGTTTCTAAAATTATTTACTTAAGCGTTTTTCAAGCTCCGCTTTTTGAGCTTCGTAACCGGGTTTGCCCAAAAGTGCAAACATATTCTTCTTGTAACTTTCAACACCGGGTTGGTCAAACGGATTTACACCCAACATATAACCCGAAATTGCACATGCCTTTTCGAAGAAGTAAATAAGACGACCAAGATTTTCTTCATCCGGCTTATCTACGTTTATTACAAGGTTTGGAACCAAACCGTCGGTATGAGCCAAAACAGTACCTTCAAATGCTTTTTGATTTACAAAAGCCATTGGCTTACCTGCAAGGAAGTTAAGACCGTCGCCGTCGTCGGCTTCTTTTTCAATTATAACGTCTTTATCGGTTTCACCAAAGGTTACAACAGTTTCAAACAAGATACGTGCGCCGTCTTGAACGTATTGTCCCATAGAGTGCAAATCGGTTGAGAATGTAACTGCTGCGGGGAAAAGACCTTTATTATCTTTACCTTCACTTTCACCAAACAGTTGTTTAAACCATTCAGCCATCATTGTAAAGCGGGGTTCATAACTTACGAGAAGTTCCACCGCTTTACCCTTGCGGTAAAAAGCATTTCGAAGCGCTGCGTATGTGTAACAGTCGTTATTTTCAAGACTTGCATAATCTTTTGATGCTTCACGTGCGCCCATCATTAAAGCGTCTATATCGGCACCGGCAGCCGCTATTGGTAAAAGACCAACCGCTGTAAGAACCGAAAATCTTCCGCCAACATCATCGGGTACTACAAAACATTCATAGCCCTTACTGTCAGCCAACTGTTTGAGAGTGCCTTTTGCTTTATCGGTTGTGCAGTAAATACGCTTTGCCGCTTCTGCTTCGCCATATTGTTCTTCCAAATATTTACGGAACACTCTAAAAGCAATTGCAGGTTCGGTGGTTGTGCCCGATTTTGAAATAATATTAACCGAAACACGCTTACCTTCGCAAATTTTTAAAATATCGTCAAGGTAAGAACCGCTTATATTGTTACCTGCGAAATAAATTTTTGGGCCTTTTGTTAAATCGTTATAATAAGGGCCTTGCAAAAATTCTATTGCCGCTCTGGCGCCGAGATAAGAACCGCCAATACCGATTACTATTAATACGTCGGTATCTTGCTTAATTTTATCGGCTGCTTTTTTAATGCGCTCAAATTCTTGCTTATCATAATCGGTTGGTAAATTTACCCAACCCAAAAAATCGTTACCAAGACCGTTTTTTTGATTTATCATTTCGTGTGCCGCTTTAACTTGCGCTTTTAAACCTACAAGGTCGTTCTCACGCAAAAACTCTTGCGCAAACGAAGAATTAAACTTAATTGCCATTGAAATTCACCTTTACTTTTTCTTTATATCTATTCTACAATATTTCTTTACATTTTTCAAGTAAAATTATATATATTTGCAAAAAAGTTTACAAAGTGGTTATTCCGCCCAAAATCCACCTAAGCGCAACCCAAAAAGTCAGTTTTTCAACCGCTTCGCTTGCAGTAATGGGAAGTGTGCCGACTTGGGTTTTCCCAACATACACGTTAACCCGTCCAATCTCGTCGCCTTTCTTTATTGGGGCGGTAATTTTTTTGTTCCATTCGGTTTGCCTTACGATTTGTGATTTTTCGGTTTTAGGCAAAAGAACATTCACCTTTTCATCGCACGAAACACCAACTGTTTTTTTAACGCCCTTTAAAAGCGAAATTTCATTTTCTTTAAGTTCGGCACCAATTTCTTTAAAACTATAATTTGCAAAACCGTAATCTAACAGTTTTTTTGCTCCCGAAAAACGCAAATCACTGCTTTCCCCTGCCATTACAACTGCTACCAATTCCATTCCGTCACGCTCGGCAGTGGCAGAAAGGCAGTATTTCGCACCGCTTGTGGTACCTGTTTTAAGACCGGTAGTACCCTTATAAAAACGCACCAATTTATTAGTATTTACAAGTTCGCTTTCGCCGTCACGCAAGGTATCCATCCAAACTGTTGAATATTTCTTAATAAGCGGAAATTTTATAAGTTGCGCAGACATCAACGCCACGTCGTGAGCAGTTGTCAAATGTCCTTCGGCATCAAGACCTGTGCAATTAACAAAGTGGGTATTATTCATACCAAGTTCTTTGGCACGTTTGTTCATAAGCGCCACAAACCCTTCTTCGCTTCCTGCCAACTGTTCACCCAAAGCCACACACGCATCATTTGCTGAAGCAATTACAGTTGCCTTTAAAAGATGGTCAACCGTCATTCCCTCCCCCGGCTCCAGCCAGATTTGACTTCCGCCCATACTACAAGCATGTTCCGAAGCCGAAACCATTGTTTCAAGTGTAATATCGCCACGCTCTAACGCTTCCATAACAAGTAGAAGCGGCATAATTTTTGTAATAGATGCCGGCGGCAACTTTTCGTCGCAGTTTTGCTCGTAAAGAATTTTACCCGTATAAGGTTCCAATAGTATTGCCGATTTTGCCTTAATATCAAGATTAGTGCCAATTTCCGCCTTTGTGTTTGTATATTCAAAAGGTACGTTTATATCACTTATATCACATTCACTCGATATTGTTTTTGCTCCCACACTAAAACCGCAAAACAACAAAAAAATTAAAATACAACTCAAAAACTTTTTCAAAAAAAGCACACCCTTTCAATAAAGGGTATGCCTTTAATATTTATTCTATTCCACAGATAATGGTACCGCCGCCCACAACAATATCGCCGTTGTAAAAAACTGCGGCTTGACCGCTACTTGGAGCACGTTGCGGTTCAAAAAACTCAACCAAAACTTGACCGTTATCAAGCGGTTTTATAACCGCCTTTTGCTCCTTTTGACTGTAACGAAATTTAGCGGTAACTTCCATCTCGCAAGAAAGTTTGTCAAAAGGAATAAAGTTTACGTCTTTAACCAAAACTTTTTTATAAAACAAAAACTCTTGGTCACCCAAAACAACCCGATTGGTCTTAGCATCTTTTGAAATTACAAAAGCAGGTTTACCAAGCGCAATTCCAAGCCCTTTTCGTTGACCTATAGTATAATGTATAACCCCTTTGTGCTGACCTATCTTTTCGCCCGCACGGTTTACATAGTCCCCTGTTTGTGACACAAAATTTGCAGTTTTTTCAATAAAATTGGCATAATCGCCGTCGGGTACAAAGCAAATATCCTGACTGTCCTTTTTTCTGGCACTCACAAAATTTTCTTTTTCGGCAATTTCACGAACCTGCGCTTTAGAAAGCGTACCTAACGGAAATACAGCAGACGCTAACTGCTCTTGAGTCAAGCAATAAAGCACGTAAGTTTGATCTTTTGTAATATCTTTTGCCTTGCAAAGCAAATATCTGCCGTCACGCTCAATTATTCTCGCATAATGGCCTGTGGCAATTTTTTGATAACCGTTTTGCCTTGCAATTTCAAGCATTTTGCCAAATTTTATATATTTATTGCAAACAATACACGGGTTAGGTGTATTACCGCTAATATATTCATCTATAAAATTATCAATAACATATTTTTTAAATTCGTTTTTAAGTTGGGCGGTGATATGCTCAATTCCAAGTTTTTCGCAAACTGCTTTAGCATCGTCAATATTACTTAAATCAAAACTATCGTTAAGATTCAAAGTGACGCCACCCACCAAAAAACCGTTTTGCTTTAACAGCGCTGCACAAACCGAAGAATCAACTCCGCCGCTCATACCAAGTAAAACTTTTTGCACAAAAAATACTCCTTTTAGAAAAAGAGCCGATTTGCACCGGCTCTTTGAGTTTAATAAGTTATATTGCTGTTATATCTGCCAAAACGCAAAGATTATCTTCAAGGCCTTTTGTCATATTAAGGGCTTCATAAATATCGTAGTCAACAACCTTGCCCAAACGGTACGCTACAACACGGTTACCAATTCCTGCTTTTAAAAGCAATACGGCTTCGTAACCCATTTGAGTAGCAATAAGACGGTCACGAAGAGTTGGGCTACCGCCACGTTGAACGTGACCTAAAATTGTACCACGGGTTTCAATGCCTGTGGCTTCTTCAATTTTTTTAGCCATTTCAGTAACACCGCCAACACCTTCAGCCACAACCACAATAAAGTGTTTTTTGCCCATTTTTTGTGTTGTTTTGATTTTTTCAATAATAGAGTCAATATTACTTTCACGCTCGGGCACCATAACTGCTAACGCACCAACACCAATAGCAGTACGAAGCGCAATATGACCTGCGTGCCTACCCATAACTTCTACTACCGAGCAACGTTCGTGCGAATCACAAGTATCACGAAGACGGTCAACCATCTCTATTACTGTGTTCATTGCGGTATCAAAACCAATTGTATATTCGGTTGAAGAAATATCGTTATCAATAGTTGCGGGAATACCAACACAAGGAATACCTGCCAAAGATAAGTCACGTGCGCCACGGAACGAACCGTCACCGCCGATTACAACAATACCTTCAATTCCGTGTTTTTTACAGTTTTCAACTGCTTCGGCTACGCCTTCTTTAGTTTTAAACTTTGGACTGCGGGCACTGTAAAGCATTGTACCGCCAAGTTGAATAATACCTGAAACGGCACGTGAATCTAAATCAATAATGTCGCCTTCCATAAGACCGTTATATCCACGGCGAATACCCTTTACGTTAATGCCGTGATACACAGCAGTTCTAACAACGGCACGAACAGCCGCATTCATACCCGGAGCGTCGCCGCCGCTAGTTAATACACCTATAGTTTTCATAATTTTTCATCTCCAAATATTCACTAACCCATAGTATAAACCAAGATTGTTAAATTTTCAACAATTTTTTTAATTTATATATTTAATATTATTATCTCCAACAATTTCCGCCAATTCTTTTGCCAAATTTTGTGAATAAGAAACATATAAATTTTTGGGTGCTTCAAGTTTGCGGTTAGTATCGGTACAAACAATATAAACCGCACTGTCACCTTTATACTTCTTAAGCACTTCTTTTATTTTAGCAAAAGAGCCATCTTCAGTGTTCTTGATTTTAAGGTAAAGTCCGCTTTTGTACTTTTTAGGCGAATTGTTTTTAAAATCTTCAGAAATCAATGCGCATTTTTCGAAAACAATTTCAATTTCACGGTCTTCATGTTCCGAAATTCTACCGCTTAAAATCACTGGTTTGCCGGCAGATAAAATCGGCTTGTACATTTCGTAAGCATTACCAAAAACAGTAACCGCTACCGAACTGTCAAAGTCTTCTATGCGGAGCGTTGCCAAAATATTGTTGTTTTTAAGTTGGCGAACTTTCAGTCCGCTTATTATTCCGCCAACACTTACCCTTTTTCCGTCGGGAAATCTTCCGCTTTGAATATCGGCAATCGACTGTAGATTGGCACCGCTTAAAAAGCCCTTGTAATCATCCATTGGGTGCCCTGAAAGATAAAGCCCTGTAACTTCTTTTTCAAATTGGAGCCGCATTTCTTTTGGCATTTCGGGTACAGTTTCCATTACGAACTCTGCCGAAGTACCCATTTCTTCAAATAAATCAAGTTGACCTTGTCCCGAATATTTTCGTTCGTTTTCAACCGCAGTCAAAATACCTTCCATATTATAAAGTATCTCACGGCGATTAGCGTGAACACAGTCAAGCGCACCGCTTTTTATAAGACCTTCAAGGGCACGGCGGTTAAACTCACGAGAATAGTTTCTAACACAAAAATCGTAAACACTTTTATACTCGCCGTTTTGTTCACGTTCGGCAATAATTTTTTCAATAATGCCAATACCTAAATTTTTAATTGCCAAAAGCCCAAAACGAATGTTATTACCGTCAGGCGTGAAGCCAAATTCACTCTTATTAACCGAAGGCGGTAAAACTTTTATTCCGTTTTGCTTACACTCGGTAGTATAAAGCGAAATTTTATTTTCGCTATCCATCATACCCGTCATCAAAGCCGAGAAATACTCGGTTGGGTAATGACGTTTTAAATATGCTGTTCTATACGCTACAAAAGAATAAGCACAAGCGTGGGCTTTGTTAAACGCATAAGAACTAAAACTGGACATATCCGAAAACAGTTTTTCTGCCTTTTGGGTTTCAATCCCGTTTTGTAATGCCCCGTTTATAAAGGTTTCTTTTTCCTTTTGCATAACGTTGTGCTTCTTTTTAGCCATAGCCCTGCGCACAATATCGGCTCTTCCCAACGAATATCCCGCCAAAGCCCTAAATACCTGCATTACCTGTTCTTGATAAACAATACAACCGTAAGTAACGTCCAATATAGGTTTTAAAAGCGGTGTTTCATAACTTATATTTTGTGGGTTGTGACGGTTGCTTATATATTTAGGTATGCTGTCCATAGGTCCAGGTCTGTAAAGCGATAAAACCGCCGTTAAATCTTCAATACTTTCAGGTCCTAATTGCCTTAAAACGTTTTTCATTCCATCTGATTCAAACTGAAAAACGCCAAGAGTTTTACCCTTGCCCATCATATCATATGTTGGTTTATCATCAAGCGGAACTTTTTCAATGTCAAAATCCGGCATCTTTTTTCTGATATACTTTTGGGTTTCATCAATAACCGTTAGGTTGCGTAATCCCAAAAAGTCCATCTTAAGAAGTCCCAATTCTTCAAGCGAAGTCATTGTGAACTGGGTAACAACGGCTTGGTCGTTAACCGAAAGCGGAACATATTCCGAAACCGGCTTGTCCGAAATCACAACTCCTGCCGCATGAGTAGAAGCGTGACGTGGCATACCTTCAAGATTACGCGCCATATCAATTAGTTCTTTAACCGAATCGTCACTTTTATAAAGCCCTTCGAGTTCACGGCTGCTTTCAAGCGCACGTTCAATTGTCATACCGGGTGACTGCGGAATAAGTTTTGCCACCCTGTCACAAGTGGCATACGGTATATCGAGCGCACGGCCCACGTCACGCACCGCTGCTCTTGCCGCCATTGTACCAAATGTAACGATTTGGCTTACGTGGTCTTTGCCGTATTTTTCTATAACGTAGTCAATAACTTTTCCACGGTTAACATAGCAAAAATCTATATCAAAATCGGGCATTGAAACACGTTCGGGATTTAAAAAACGTTCAAAATAAAGGTCGTACTTTATTGGGTCAAGCCCTGTAATTCCAATACAATACGCCGCCAAAGATGCCGCTCCCGAACCACGACCGGGACCTACGGGAATATTATTTTGCTTGGCGTAGTTTACAAAATCGGCAACTATAAGGAAGTAGTCAACATAACCCATTTTGTTGATTATTGAAAGTTCATATTCCAGACGTTCTACATACTCCGCCGAAACGTCTTTTCCAAAAATTTTATAAAGCCCTTCGTAACATTTATCACGAAAATACTGTGTGTGGTCACGCTCACCAATGTCAAAATGCGGCAACTTTATTTTGCCAAATTCAAACTCTAAATTGCACTTTTGGGCTACTATATTTGTATTTGAAACTGCTTCGGGAAAACTTTCAAAAAGTTGTGCCATTTGTTCGCCCGATTTTAAATAAAACTCGTTTGTCTTAAATTCTAAAGCGTTGTCTTCGGTAATTTTACTGCCTGTTTGAACGCACAAAAGCACTTTGTGCATTTTATAATCGTCGTCATTTACATAGTGCACATCGTTTGTTGCAACAAGCGGTATTTCTAACTCTTTTGCAATTCTTGCAATTTGCGGATTGGTGAGTTTTTGTTCTTCAATTCCGTGGTCTTGAAGTTCCAAATAATAATCTTCACCAAAAACATTTTTATACCATAAAGCAGTTTCTTTTGCCTTTTGATAATCGCCTTTTAAAAGCGCTTGTGGTACTTCACCCGCAAGACAAGCCGAAAGAGCAATCAAACCTTCGCTATACTTTTCTAACACTTCACGGTCCACACGTGGCTTTGAGTAAAAGCCCTCGGTAAAGCCCAACGACACCAATTTAATAAGGTTTTGATAACCAACAGAATTTTTACACAAAAGCACTAAATGGTTATACCCGTCAAGTCCTTTTTGCTTATCAAAACGGCTACGGGTAGATACATATACTTCGCAACCGATAATTGGCTTTATTCCCTTTTCTTTGGCGTATTTGTAAAATTCAATAACCCCGTACATAACGCCGTGGTCGGTTATGGCAATGCTCTTTTGACCAAGTTCACACGCCCTGTCTATAACCTTTTTTATACGTGCGCAACCGTCAAGCAAACTATACTCGGTATGCAAATGCAAATGCGTAAAATCCATTAGTTTCAACTCCTTTCTTATCATTTGAAATTCGGAATTAGTGCGACTCTTTTTCATATATCTCCATTATTCTTTTTAATCGGTGGTTCATACCTGAAAGAGAAATCGGCGTAGGAGAAATCTTGCAAAGTTCTTTTAAAGTGGCTTCGGGGTTGTCCCTTCGCAAAACCGCCACTTCCAAAAGTTCCTGTGGCAAACTGTAAAGGCGGTCGGTCTTTTCAAAAAATTCAATTGCCCTTCTTTGCTTTATCGATGCTTCAACCGTTTTTGAAATATTTGCATTATCACAGTTTCTCGCTCTGTTAATATTGTTTTTAACGCTTTTCATAATTTTGGTATCCATCATATCAAGTGTACGAACAGTGTCACCCATAATGGTTAGCAGATCTTCAATCATACCGCTGTCTTTAGTGTAAAGAATTGTTGCTTTTCCACGTTTGGTCTTTTTCATAATAATACCAAGCGATAGTAAAAGCGAATTAAAATCATCCGCCAATTCTTCGTTTTTAACCGAAAATTCAGCACGGTATTCTTTTTCAGGGTTGTTTATATTACCGCACGCCAAAAAAGCACCCCTTATAAACGACGGCAAACAGCATTCCCTTACAAAAAGTGTTCTGTCAATTACGGTTTCGCTTATTCCAAAATCAATAAGAGCCAAAATTTTAAGACGGTCGCCCTCACTCTTAACTTCGGCTTTATATGTGGGGCGAACACTACCGCCCACAGTTATATCCACCTGTGCTTTATAGGTGTGTTTAATAATATCAGCATACTCACGTGCTACGTTTTGGTTACCCGTTTGAAGCGAAATCTTCTTTATAGAAAAAGACCTTCCAAAAAGCATAAAACCGTAAATATATGACGGTTTACAACATTGGCCGGGTCTTATACTTATAAGTTCGTTTTTTACATCACTACAAAAAGACATTGTTACATCCTTTTCCAAATAACAAGTTCGCTGTCCTTGCCACCTTCGCCATACTCAAAAACCACTAATTGCTTTTTATCAGTCACAAGACCAAAACAACGCTCACTGTTTTCTTTTGGCAATTCGGCGATATAATACATCTTATTATCATCTAAAATTTTAGCCATTTGGCCGTTAGGCAATTTGCAAAGAATATTTACAAAATCGCCTTTATGACCGTATAACTTTTCAAGTTTTGGCATACCCTCAATTCCAAGAGAATTAAAAGCATCTATCAGCTTTTGCATATTATTCCTTTCCAATAAAGATAACTTCGGGTTCTAAATCAACACCGTCGTTTGTCTTTACAATCTTTTTTATCTTTTCCATAAGTTCTTTAACGTCGCTTGCGGTGGCATTGTTGTAATTTATAACAAATCCAGCGTGTTTTTCGCTCACCATAGCCCCGCCAACCGATACACCTTTAAGATTGTTCTTTTCAATTAGTGCACCTGCAAAATACCCTTCAGGACGTTTAAAAGTGCTTCCCGCCGAAGGGAATTCTAACGGTTGTTTATCCTTTCGCCTTGACATAAAATCGTCCATACGGGCTTTGATGTCATTTTTATTGTCTTTTTTGAGTTTAAAACTTACCGAAAGAATAATTTCACCGTTAGTTTTAAAAATACTTTTGCGGTAGCCAAGTTGCATATCACCTACCGCTATTTCACGGATATTTCCGTCTTTATCCATAGATTTGGCGCTTATTACCGCCTGTGACATTTCACCGCCGTAAGCACCTGCATTCATATAAAGCGCACCGCCAACGCTACCCGGTATGCCGTAAGCAAACTCAAGCCCCGAAAGCGAATTTTCAAGAGCAAAATTACAAAGATTTGCAAGCGACACCCCTGCGCCAACGGTTATAACGTCATCTTTTAGCAAAAGTTCCGAAAAACCGCAAAGACTGATAACAACGCCTTCCACACCGTTATCCGAAACCAAAATATTTGAACCTTTGCCAATTATAAAATAAGGCAGTTCAAGTTTTTTACATTCCAAAACCACGGCTTTTAAACACTCATCACAGCAACACTCCACGTAAAAATCGGCTTTGCCGCCAATTTTAAAGCTTGTGTGATTTTTCATTATTTCATTTTTCTTGAAAGGTATATTATTATCTTTGCAAAATTTACAAAAAGGCATAAATTTCTCCTTGTTAGAAAGGTTCTACCGATTTATTTTCATCTGCCACTTCATCGGTCATACCAAGTTTTTTAAGCAAATCTTCAGCCGCATTGTAGCCAAGTTTCTTTTGACGGTTATTCATAGCCGCAACTTCAATTATTACCGCTAAATTACGACCGGGTTTTACAGGGATAGTAAGCGACGGAATTTCAAGCCCCAAAATATCTGTAGTTTGTCTTTCTAATCCCATTCTGTCGTACGCTTTATTTACATCCCATTGTTCAATGTTGATTATAAGGTCGATTTTTTCGGTAAGTTTTACTGCGCCGGCACCAAAAATACGACTTGCATTTATAATACCTATTCCTCGAAGTTCAATAAAATGTCTGATATTATCAGGTGCAGTACCAACAAGCGATTTGTCGGATACTCTTCTAATTTCAACCGCATCGTCAGCAATAAGACGGTGACCGCGCTTTACAAGTTCAATAGCGGTTTCACTCTTACCAACACCGCTTTCACCTAAAAGCAAAATACCTTCACCGTAAACTTCCACAAGTACACCGTGACGTGTAACACGTGGCGCCAAGTTAAGATTTAAAAATGCAATAAGCGCAGATGCGAACGAAGAAGTTGAAACTCCGGTTTTAAAAAGCGGAACCGAAAATTCACGTGCAAATTCAACAAACTTTTCGCCAATTTCTAAATCACGGCAAACCACAACAGCGCTTGGCTTGTGAGCAAAAAGTTCTTTCAATCTCATATCGGCTTCCGATTTTGGCAAGTTTTCAAGATAACTTTCTTCGGCTTTGCCTATAATTTGAATTCGCTTTTCATCAAAGAATTCAAAATATCCCGCCATTTGAAGACCGGGACGATTAACTTCGTTTGAGGAAATCACAAGTTCTTCCAAATTGTTTGGAGCATAGAGCGTTTCAAGCGAAAATTCCTTTATTACTTTTGTAAGCGATACAGTGAAATCAGATTTCATTTTTCACACTTCCTTAAAATATTTATACCACTTTAATTTTATTATATTATAAAATGCGAAAAAAGGCAAAACTTTTTTAAATAAATTTTTACTTGATAAAATATGTTGTAGAGATTATAATGATAATAACATTTTTATATTAATTTAAAAGGAAGTTTATTTTATGAAATTAGGTCTTGTGGGTTTGCCCAACGTTGGCAAATCAACCCTTTTTAACGCAATCACAAACGCAGGTGCGCAATCGGCTAACTACCCGTTTTGCACTATTGAGCCAAACGTTGGTATGGTAAGCGTACCCGACGAACGCCTTGAAAAGTTAAAGGAAATTTACAACCCCGATAAATTCACCCATGCGGTTATTGAATTTGTCGATATTGCAGGTCTTGTAAAAGGCGCCGCAAAAGGCGAAGGTCTTGGCAATAAATTTTTGTCAAACATTCGTGAAGTTGACGCTGTGGTTCACGTTGTTCGTTGTTTTGAAAGCGATGATATTATTCACGTTGAAGGTTCGGTTGACCCTGCACGTGACATTGAAACCATTAATTTGGAACTCATTTTTTCAGATATTGAAATGGCTGAACGCCGTCTTGACCGTGCAACAAAAGCGCTCAAGGGCGACAAAAAAATGCAACCCGAAGTTGATTTTCTAAAACGTCTTATTGCCCATTTGGAGAAAGGTCTTCCCGCAAGAAGTATTGAAATTTTGGACGATAGCGAGCAGGAAATTATTAACACTACCGCACTTTTATCAGCAAAACCGGTAATTTATGCTTGTAATATGTCGGAAGATGATTTTATAAACGGAATCGACAGTAATAAAAACTTCAATACTGTAAAAACTATTGCCGAAACCGAAAAAGCAGAAATTTTACCTATCTGTGCTGCGCTTGAAGCCGAAATTTCAACCCTTTCCGATGAAGAAAAGGTTATGTTCTTGGAAGAACTGGGCCTTGTTCGTTCAGGTCTTGACCGTATGATACAAAAATGTTATTCCCTTTTAGGTCTAATTTCTTACCTGACTGCCGGCAAACCCGAAGTTCGTGCTTGGACTATTAAAGAAGGTACCAAAGCCCCACAAGCCGCAGGTAAAATCCATACCGATTTTGAACGTGGATTTATTCGTGCTGAAGTTATAAACTTTAAGCAGTTTATGGAATGTGGCAGAAATATGGTAACTGCCAAAGAAAAAGGTCTTGTTCGTAGCGAAGGTAAAGAATATGTTATGAACGACGGCGATATTGTTCTTTTCCGTTTCAACGTTTAAGTTTTTTATTGGAGTGACTTTATGCCATACTATTTTTATGGAATTGACCCATTATATCTTTACCTTGTATTACCTGCTATACTTTTATCCCTTTTTGCACAAATAAAGGTTAAATCAACCTTTTCAAAATACTCAAAGTTTTATTGCAACTACACAGGTGCCCAAGCGGCAACCCGTGTGCTTGAATCAAACGGGGTTTACAACGTTAAAATAGAACGTGTTGCAGGTAACCTTACCGACCATTACGACCCTAAAACAAACGTAATTCGCCTTTCTGACGCTGTTTATGATTCTACAAGCATTTCTGCGGTTGGCGTTGCCGCTCACGAAGCAGGTCACGCCGTTCAGTATGCCAACGCATACGCACCAATAAAAATCCGAACCGCTCTCTACCCTATTTGCAACTTGGGCTCACAGTTATCAATGCCGTTAATTTTAATAGGGCTTTTATTCAACTTTTCATTTTTAATGGATTTGGGGATAATTTTCTTTGGTGTTGCGCTTGTTTTTCAATTGGTAACATTGCCTGTTGAATTTAATGCTTCATCAAGAGCGATAACTTCACTTTCTCAAAGCAGTATTTTACTTGACGAAGGCGAAATCAAGGGTGCTAAAAAGGTTTTATCAGCCGCAGCGCTAACCTATATAGCGGCATTTTTAGTGTCTCTTACTCAACTTTTAAGATTTTTAATTATAGCCAACAGAAGAAGACGGTAACCCCGTCTTCTTTTTGTATATAAAAGCCATTATCACCCATAATAATTTTTGGGTGATAATATGAAAAAAACAAACCTTATTTTGTTTCCTATTGGGGCTTTAGGGTACGGGCTGATTGAAATTTTATGGCGTGGATATACCCACCCTTCAATGCTGACTCTTGGCGGTTTTTGCTTTGTTTTATTTTCAAAAATAGGCGAAAAATGGAGAAATGCAGGTCTTTTCTTTAAGGGCTTTATAGGCAGTAGTGTTGTGACTTTTTTGGAACTGATTTTTGGACTCATTTTTAATATATTTTTAAAGAAAAACGTTTGGGATTACAGCAAAATGCCCTTTAATTTTAAGGGCCAAATTTGCCTTTTGTATTCATTTTTTTGGGGTATTTTAAGTGTTATTTTTATTCCATTTGCCACAAGAGTAAAAGAGAGATTGCAAAAAGGTAAATAAAATAGTATAATATAGGCGGTGATAATATGGATTTTTTACACAGAACTTGGGCAGAAATTGATATTTCTGCACTAAAACACAACTTTAACCTTTTCAAAAAACATGCAAAAAATTCAAAAATAATGGCAGTTGTGAAAGCCAATGCCTACGGTCACTCTGCCAAAGATATTGCCCCTGTTTTAGAACAGTGTGGCGCCCATTATTTTGCTGTTTCAAATATAGAAGAAGCGTTGTCATTACGTTCATTTGGGATTAAAAAGCCAATTTTAATTTTGGGCTATACGCCTGTAAACAAGGCAAAAGAATTAAGTGTAAACAACCTTTCTCAATGCGTATATTCGCTTGAATACGCCAACGAATTATCAAAAAATGCCAAAGAGCAAAACGTAAACATTAAGATATATATTAAACTTGATACAGGTATGTCTCGCATAGGTTTTGACTGCCGAAATGATAACTTTTGCGGTATTTCAGATGCTGTCACCGCCGCAAAACTTGACAACTTTGTTTTAGAGGGTGTATTCACACATTTCGCCGTGTCCGACCGCACCCCTGAAAATGAAGACGGTTTTACAAACGAACAGTTTGCAAGGTTTCAAAAAGGTATTGAACTTTTAAGTAAAAACGGTGTTAATCCTCCTCTTAAATCTTGTTGTAATTCAGCAGGTTTCTTACAAGACACCGACAAACATCTTTCCTATTCCCGTGTTGGAATTGCACTTTACGGGCTTTCCCCCGCATCCGACCTTAAGGTAGATTTGCCGCTTATTCCCGTTATGACGGTAAAATCGGTTGTATCACAAGTCAAAGAAATTATAAAAGGCGATACCGTAAACTACGGAAGAACCTTTAAAGCCACAAATAATATGAAAATTGCCACCGTTTCCGCCGGCTATGCCGACGGTTACCCCCGCATTCTTTCAAACAAAGGTTACGTGCTCATAAACGGCAAAAAAGCCAATATAATTGGTAGGATTTGCATGGACCAAATGTGTGTAGATGTAACTGATATTCCTGTTAAAATGGGTGACGAAGTTATATTGTTCGGCAAGGAATTATCGGTTGACGTTTTGGCTGACCTTTCGGGCACAATCAACTATGAAATCGTTTGCGGAATTTCTTCAAGAGTTCCAAGAATTATTATAAACGGGTGATTTTATGAGTAAATACATATTAAGTTTGGACGAAGGTACAACAAGTGCACGTGCCATTTTGTTTGATAAAAATGCAAACGTTGTTTCCCTTGCACAGCACGAGTTTACACAAATTTACCCAAAACCCTCTTGGGTGGAGCACAACCCGCAAGAAATATACTCGGCTCAATATACCGCCCTTACAGAATGTATCACAAAAGCCAACATAAACCCAAAAGATATTGCGGCTGTTGGCATTACAAACCAACGTGAAACTGCTATTGTTTGGGATAAAACAACAGGTGAACCTGTATATAACGCAATTGTTTGGCAGTGCCGAAGAACCGCCGATATATGCGAAAAATTAAAGGCGCAGGGTTTGGAAGATTACATTTCAAAAACAACAGGTCTTAAAATTGATGCTTATTTCAGCGCCACCAAAATTAAATGGATTTTAGATAACGTAAAAGGTGCCCGTCAAAAAGCCAAAAACGGCCAACTTCTTTTTGGAACGGTTGATACTTGGCTTTTGTGGAAATTATCGGGCGGAAAAATTCACGTTACCGACTATACAAACGCTTCAAGAACAATGCTTTATGATATTCATAATCTTTGTTGGGACAAAAAGTTACTCGAAGTTTTAGATATTCCCGAAAGTATGTTACCCACCGTTAAATCTTGTAGTGAAATTTACGGCAGTGTTAATATTTTAGGTGAAGAAATAGCCGTTTCGGGCATTGCAGGTGACCAACAAGCCGCCCTTTTTGGACAACGCTGTTTCCAAAAAGGTGATATTAAAAACACCTACGGTACAGGTTGCTTTTTGCTTATGAACACAGGCGAAACCGCATACCAAAGCCAAAACGGACTTTTAACCACAATTGCCGCTTCTTTTGGTGACAAAGTAACATATGCGCTTGAAGGAAGTGTGTTTGTTGGCGGGGCTGTTATACAATGGTTGCGTGATGAATTAAAACTTATAAAAACCTCGCCCGAAAGTGAAAAATATGCCAAAGCAGTTGAAAATTCGGGCGGTGTTTACATAGTTCCCGCTTTTGCAGGTCTTGGCGCTCCATATTGGGATATGTATGCCAAAGGTACAATTTGCGGTCTGACGCGTGGCAGTAATAAAAATCATATTATTCGTGCGGCGCTTGAATCTATTGCTTATCAAACAAATGATTTAATTTGTGCATTAGGTGCCGATACTAATTTAAAAATAAATTCACTTTTGGCAGACGGC
>SVOX01000131.1 GCA_015066165.1 Oscillospiraceae bacterium
ATTTATTGATGCCGAAAATACGGGCATTGCACTTTTTGATGCGGGACATTTTAATACCGAAGATATTATTATAGAACCGCTAAAAAGTTTGTTAGAAAAAGAGTTTTCAAACGTTTTATTTTCAACTTATCATAACAATTCAATTAAAAACCGCTGATTTTCAGCGGTTTTTAATATTTTTACACCTTTTGTGAATAATAATCATAGGTGATTAAATGATTACAACAATTATTCGCACTATAATATTATATGTATTTGTAACCTTTGCAATAAGGGTTATGGGAAAACGTCAAATTGGAGATATGCAACCAAACGAATTGGTAATAACTCTTTTAATATCCGAGATTGTGGCAATTCCCCTACAAGATATTTCACAACCCATTTTAAGCGGAGTTGTTGCAATATTTGTGTTAATTATTCTTGAAATTTTAGTTTCGGTTTTAGCACTTAAATTTATTACTGTAAGAAAGTTTATGAGCGGTAATTCAGTTGTAATTATAAACAACGGTGTAGTTGATCAACAAGCGCTTAAAAACGTTAGAATGACAGTTTTGGACCTTGTCGAAATGCTTCGCGGTCAAGATGTTTTTGATATTTCTACCGTTGCTTTCGCAGTACTTGAAGTAAACGGTGAATTGAGTGTGTTACTCAAAAGCGGCGACCAACCGCTCACCGCAAAAGATATGAGTATAAAAAAAGACAAATCGGCTTTGCCATTGCCGGTAATTAGTGACGGAAAAATTTTAAAAGATGCTCTTAAAGCGCTTAATATAACAAATGAAGATTTAAACAAAAAACTTCACGCTAATCACACTCAATGCGATAAAGTGTTTTTAATGACGCTCGACCGTCACGATAATATATGTATTATTAAGAAGGTATAATATATAATGAAAAGACTAATAATTGCCGCTGTTCTTTTGGTGTTGGTTATTACCACCTATCTTTCAAGTTTTTTTTATATAAATAAATGTTGTAACAACGCTAAAATGTTGCTTGAAAATTCAGTTGTAGAATACAAAAAACAAAAAACCGCCGAACCAGAGGCGTTAAAACTTGAAAAATATTGGGACGAAAAAGAAAAAACTCTTTCCGTTTTTGTAAACCACGACCGCATTGATGACATTGAAAAAGCCATTTCCCTGCTCAACGTATATGCAAAATCAAAAGATAATGAGTTATTTTACGAATATGCTGAAAACGTAGGGGTTCTGATACACCAAATATTAGAAGACACAAAAGTTAGTATGCACAGCGTTTTTTAACTTTAATACAATAAAGTCTTGAAATCTTAAAACGTTTATGATATAATTAGATATTATTTTTAGAAAGGATGTATAATATGACTTTTGCGTTTATACTCTATTTCGTTGTCATTTTATTTATTGGTATATACTTCTTTGTGAAGTCAAAAGACAACGGTGAAAAAGAATATTTTTTAGGCGGTAGAAATATGGGCCCTTGGGTTACCGCTTTAAGTGCCCAAGCTTCTGATATGAGCGGATGGCTCCTTATGGGTTTCCCCGGAAGTATTATTGCCTTTGGTTTAGGTAAAGTATGGATTGGTATCGGCCTTGCTCTTGGTACAATTGCAAACTGGCTTTTTGTGGCTCGTCGTTTACGCCGTTTCTCAAAAGCCGCTAACGATTCAATTACCGTTCCTCAATACTTAACTAATCGTTTTGCTTCATCCAGCCCAATACTCAAAGTAGTTTGTGCTGTAATTTTCCTTATTAGTTTTACAGTATATGTAGCATCTGCTTTCAATGCCGGTGCAACTGTATTTGCTACCGTTATACCTTGGTTTAAAGGTCGCGAACTTTTAGCAATGATAATATTTGCCATTTTAGTTCTTACATATACCTTCTTAGGTGGCTATAAAGCAGTTTGCTGGACAGACTTTTTCCAAGGTCTCTTAATGTTATTTGCACTTCTTTCAACACCTATTATTATGGTATTGACAGGCAAATTTGAACCTTCTTTCGCAGGTGCGTTTGGTGAAATTCAAGCATTCGGCAGTAATCCGTTTAACGTTCCTTGGACTGATATTGTTTCAGGTCTCGGTTGGGGTCTTGGATATTTTGGTATGCCACATATCATTGTTCGTTTTATGGCTATCAAGAGTTCTAAAATGGTTAAAAAATCTGCAACAGTTGCTATTAGTTGGTTGGTTCTTACTCTTGGTGCAGCAATTGCAATTGCTTGGCTTGGACGTACATACCTTTTAACAAGCGGTGCTTCTCTTGCAGAAAAAATCTTACCAACAGGAGAACAAAGCCGAGTATTTATTGAAGTAGCTCTCGATGTATTTGCTCCGTTCATTGCAGGTCTTATGTTGGCGGCTATTATTGCTGCTGCTATGTCAACCGCAGACAGTCAACTTTTAGTTGCTTCTTCATCTTTTACAAGCGACCTTTACAACCCAATTATCCGTAAAAACAAAGCAAGTGACAAAGAACTTTTATGGATAGGCCGTTTGATTGTATTTATTGTAACAGTCATTGCCTTTGTTATTGCCGCAAGCGGTCTTGGAAAAACAAATTCTTGGGCATCTAATATTATGAGTATGGTTGAAAATGCTTGGGGCCTCTTTGGTTCTGCATTTGGTCCTGTTGTTATTCTTTCTCTCTTCTGGAAACGTCTCACCTATAAAGGTGCAGTCGCAGGTATCATTGGTGGTGCTGTTGCCGATATTGCTTGGCTTATACTCTTCACAAGCACTGTTGCTACCCCTGTTATATGTGATACAAAGGTTTATGAAATCGTTCCCGGTTTCATTATAAGTGCTGTTTGTACAGTAGTATTTACTCTTCTTGACAAAGAACCTTCAGAAGAAATTATCGCTATATACGACAACGCTACCAACCCTCAAATCGAAGATTAAACAAAATTTTAATCAAAAATGAATATTTTAATAGGCGCCGTGCATAAAAACGGCGCTTATTTTGCATATATGCATAGTTTTTAATAATTTATTCAATGTTTTTAAAAAAATATGCAAAAAATACTTGACAAAACGATTTTGATGTGATAAAATCTCTTCATAAATTATTTAAGGAGTGTTCCAAATGAAAAAATTATTAGCTTTGGTACTTGCTCTTGTAATGCTTTTTAGCTTTGCAGGTTGCGGTGCTAAAGAAGACGACAAATTAATCATGGCAACAAACGCTACCTTCCCACCGTATGAATATGTTGAAAACAATGAATATGTTGGTATCGACGTTGAAATTGCACAACTCATTGCTAAAGAA
>SVOX01000012.1 GCA_015066165.1 Oscillospiraceae bacterium
TCAAGAGCCACTATTGGCAATAGAATATCGGTAACAGGGCCCTTGGCTTTATATTGTTTTACTACCATCAAGGTAGCGGCTGGAGCCGTAGCCGATGCAATTGCACCCAAAACTATTGCCGCCGATAGCGGAAGTTTATCAGGTATAATAAAGTGAAGACCAATAAGTGCTGCATCAACCACCAAGGTTGTAAATACTGCCTGAATTATACCAATAACCGTTGCTTGTTTGCCAATTTTTTTGAGTTGAGACAAACGAAATTCATTACCAATCGAAAAAGCGATGAACCCCAGCGCCGTATCCGATAATAACCGATAGGCCTTTATGTTATCCATACTAATAAATCCAAGACCTTCAACTCCAAATGCGCCTAAACAGTAAGGACCTATCAAAATACCGGCAACAAGATATGCCGTAACAGCCGGTAGTTTTACCTTTTTTGCAAGTCTGGAAAGCATTAGACCTGTGAATAATGCCACCGCTAAACTTAAAAGAACATACATTAAATCATCTCCTAATTTTTCCGTTAACAATTATACTACTATCACTATATAATTACAACCCTTATATTGTGATTTTTACTTTAAATTTATATAAAAAATCTTAAACTCCATTATATACTTTTTTATAGTTTTAATATATGTTTAAAGCCAACCGGAAATTTTACGGTCGGCTTTATTCTTGACACTTTAATATTAGTATATTATAATCTATATGTTAGGTTTTAAAAGGTTGTTTTTAGCAATTGAAAAATACTCGTTACCTGATACTATAATATGATCTAGCAATTTAATTCCAATTTCATTTAAGGTAAACCACAACCGTTGGGTAGATTGTAAATCTACTTTACTTGGTTTTATATTTCCAGTTAAATGATTGTGCGAAATAATTACAAAAGTAGCACCGTGCTTTAACGCTTTTTGAACAATTTCCTTTGAATCAAACTGGACCGCAGTTGAACTGCCTTTTGCTAAAACGTCAAAACAAATCAAATCACCAATTTCATTAAGTGATGTGAGTATAAACACTTCTCTACCGTAACCCGAATGCTTTCTAACCAATTCTTCACAAATATGTTCAACACTTGCGAATTTTCGGTTAAATGAATTTCGTTGAGAATAATATCTTCTAAAAAGCGGTAGCATAAGTTTTATAAGCACAACCGCCCTTTCTGTCATACCCTTAACCTGAAACAATGCGTCAGAATCGGCTTCAAAAACCGCAGTTAAAGACCCAAAAGTATTTATTAATGTGTGTGCTAATTCGTTTGTGTCTTTTTGTGGTATTCCGTAGAAAAGTAGTGTTTCCAACACCTTATGGTCGGACATACTATCGGGAAAATCTTGCTCAATAAGTTCCTTACGCAAACGTTTTCTATGGTCTTTATGCAAATTTTCCGCCATGCTTTTCTCCCCTTTCGACAAAATTCGACAAACTATTACATATTATATACTATATACATACACTTTTCAAGTGCTACAAAGGAATTATAATGAAAGAATTTACCATTACTAAAAACGACGCAACATTGCGACTTGACAAATTCATAACAAAAGTTTGCCCCACTCTTCCCACTTCGCTTATGTTTAAATACATTAGAACAAAGCGAATAAAGGTTAACGGTAAACGTGCCGAAATCAACACACGACTAAATATAGGTGACGTTGTTTCGGCTTATATTAATGACGAATTTTTCACCCCCATCGCACCAAAGTATGACTTTTTATCGGCATCTAATAAGTTGGATATTGTGTACGAAGACCAAAATATTTTACTTGTTGATAAAAAGCAAGGTCTTTTAGTCCACCCCGACAAAAACGAATACGGTGACACACTTATTGCACGCATACAACGTTATTTATATGAAAAAGGTGAATACAACCCACAAGACGAAAACTCTTTCCGCCCTGCCCTTGCAAACCGCATTGACCGTAATACAGGCGGAATAGTTATTTCGGCAAAAAATGCCGAAACACTTCGCATTTTATGTGACAAAATAAAATACCGTGAAATAGACAAACGCTATCTCACGGTGGTCCACGGTGTACCTAAAGTAAAATCTGCCACGCTTGAGGGATTTTTAGAAAAGAACGAAGACAAAAACAAAGTTTATCTTTCAAGCAAGAAAACTGAAAATAATAAAACAATAAAAACAAAATACACTTTGCTTAAAGCCAAAAACAATTTATCTCTATTAGAAATTGAACTACTAACAGGACGCACCCACCAAATACGAGCGCATATGGCATCTATAGGACATGCACTTTTGGGTGACGGAAAATACGGTCGGCTTCGTGACGATAAAAAAATGGGCTTTAACAAGCAAGCCCTTTATTCCTACAAACTAACCTTCGATTTTAAGACCGATGCCGGTATTTTGAACTATTTAAAGGGTAAAACTTTTACTGTTGATGAAGTTTGGTTTGCTAAAGAATTATTTGATTATAATATATAAATTTTATACAACTTAATAGATACAAAAAACCCCGAGCAAAACTCGGGGTTTTAATTATATTAGTTGGTGATTGTAAGTTCGGTGTCCTTATCAAAGAGATGAATCTTTTCAGGTTCAAGAGCAATCTTAATCTTATCACCAGGACGAGCTGTGTTTGTAGGAGCAACACGAGCATTGATTTTTTGACCTTCACAATCCATGTAAAGATAAGTTTCAGCACCCATAAGTTCGGTAACTTCAACGTCTGCTTCAACAACGCCTTCGCTGTATTTAGCAATAAGGTCTTCTTCGTTGTGTACGTTTTCAGGACGGATACCCATGATAACTTCTTTACCAACATAAGCATCAAGACAGTTGTCCTTATTTTTAGAAGCAGGAAGTTCAATCTTATATTTAACACCTGCGCGTGTTTTAGTATCTTCTGAACCAAATTCTACGAAGTACTTGTCGCCTTCTTTAAGAATTACAGAATCAACAAAGTTCATTTGAGGTGAACCAATGAAGCCGGCAACGAAGAGGTTGCAAGGATAGAGATAAAGGTTTTGTGGAGTGTCAACTTGTTGAACAACACCGCTCTTCATAACAACGATACGAGTACCCATTGTCATAGCTTCAGTTTGGTCGTGGGTTACGTAAATAAAGGTTGTACCCAAACGTTGATGGAGTTTTGAAATTTCGGTACGCATTTGCGCACGAAGTTTAGCGTCCAAGTTTGAAAGAGGTTCGTCAAGCAAGAATACTTTAGGTTCACGAACGATAGCACGGCCAAGAGCCACACGTTGACGCTGACCACCAGACAATGCCTTAGGTTTACGTTCAAGAAGATGTTCAATGTCAAGAATGCGAGCTGCTTCTTCAACACGACGACGAATTTCATCCTTTGGAGTTTTGCGAAGTTTAAGACCGAAAGCCATGTTGTCAAATACTGACATATGAGGATAAAGAGCATAGTTTTGGAACACCATTGCGATGTCACGGTCTTTAGGAGCAACGTCATTTACAAGACGGTCACCAATGTAAACTTCACCTTCGCTAATTTCTTCAAGACCAGCAACCATACGAAGAGTTGTAGATTTACCGCAACCTGAGGGACCTACGAAAATGATAAATTCTTTGTCTTTGATTTCAAGGTTGAAATCGATAACGGCAGTTACGCCGCCAGGATATCTTTTATAAACGTTTTTAAGTGATAGACTTGCCATTTTGGGCCTCCCTAAAAAAATATTTTATAACAATGATATTATAACAAATTACTTTAAAAATTACTATGCACATTTCTAACAATGTTTAGTTCACAATTTGTCTAATTTGACATTTTTTATCAACACTTTGAGAAAATTAGCGAAATTTCTTCATCATTTAACAATTTACATTCGCCTTTTTGCATATCAGTCGGCAAACAAAGGTCTCCTATCGACCTACGCTCTAATTCGTTAACACCAAGTCCCACAGTACCAAACATACGCTTGATTTGATGATATTTACCTTCGCTCACAGTCACCTTTGCTTTATTGTTTGGCATTCCCTCAAGTTTTGCGCTTTTGCAAACCGTACCGTCAGCCAGAACAACACCTTTAAGAAATGCTTCTTCCATATCTTTCGTAACGGTTCCGTCAAGCGTTGCAATATACACCTTGTCCACATCTTTGTTAGGCGAAATTACCCTATGGGCAAAATCACCGTCATTTGTAATAATAAGCAAACCGGTGGTATCTTTATCAAGCCGCCCAACAGGAAAAAGCCCGTTTCTTTTAAATTCTAAAGGCACCAAATCTACCACTGCTTTTTGTCTTTTATCTTCACTTGCCGAAAGTACGCCTTTTGGCTTGTTCATAAGTATATACACGTATTTTTTATAATCGAGTTTCTTGCCGTCAAAAACAATTTCACTTTCAATATCAACCGCTGCCGACGGGTCTTTTAAAACACAACCGTCAACAAATCCTTTGCCACGGCGTATTGCTATTCGTGCATCTTTTCTTGAAATATTAAATTGGTTCGATATTATTTTATCAAAACGTTCTTTTTTCATATCATTTTCCTTTAAGTGAAAGCATTTGACCGTCAACTTTCACATCTGCTATATCTCCGCCGATAAGTATATTTTTATGTATCATTAAATTGACCAATTTCCCATCATTTGAGCGGTATGTATAAATCTCAACTTGTTTGCCACGATAGGCGTTTAAATCAAAACCCGCCTCTAATTGAAGTTGGTTATATTTAAGATAAACTTTGTCAAACTCTTGCGGAATAACCACGTTCTTTTTAGAATATTCATCATTTTGTAACACAACGCCCAGCCGTTCAATAAATTCAACCCTTTGAGCATTTGTGCAAAGTTTAGTGCTGTTTGCCTTCACCGAAAAAAACTGCGCCAAAATAAAAAATGACAAAACAGTTATAAAAATAATTAAAGCCAAACTCTTTTTTGTAAGTGTAAAATACATTAAAATATCCCCTTTGTATATATTACTGCACAAAGGGAATTTTTATTCGCCAATAACACACACTGCGTGAGCCGAAATGCCTTCCAAAGCACCTGTAAAACCAAGTCCTTCTTCAGTTGTGGCTTTTACGTTAACTACGTCAATATCAACACCGCAGTCATTTGCAATGTTTTGACGCATTGCTTCAATATATCCCGCCATTTTGGGCTTTTGAGCAATAATTGTGGCATCAATATTACCGATTTTATAGCCCTTTTCGGCTAAAAGTTCAACTGTTTTTTTAAGCAAAATTCTGCTGTCAATATTCAAAAATTTGTTGTCATTATCGGGAAAATGTTTGCCAATATCACCTAATGCCGCCGCACCCAAAAGTGCATCGCAAACAGCATGTAAAAGCACGTCGGCATCGGAATGTCCCAACAGCCCTTTTTCATAGGGTATTTCTACCCCGCCTATGATACATTTTCTGTTTTCGGCAAATTTATGGACATCATAACCGTGACCTATTCTAATCATTCTTCTTCCTCACTTATAAAGGCATTAGCCATAATTAAATCTTCTTTTGTGGTAATTTTAAAGTTTTTATAACTGCCTTCCGTCACAAAAACGCTGTGTCCTGCCGCTTCCATAATTGAAGTGTCGTCGGTGTATTTTGAAACGTCAACCTTCTGACAGGCATCAAGATACTGCGATACTTTAACACCTTGAGGTGTTTGCACGGCAATTAAATCTTGGCGGTCAACAGTATTTACAACCACACCGTTGTTTGAAACTTTTTTTATGGTATCCTTAACCTTAACACCGCAAGTTACCGCCGAATATTCATCGAGTGCGTCTATTACCGAACATATTATTTCATTGTTAACAAATGGACGGGCGCCATCGTGAATTAACACCTTTTCAGTGTTAGAGGGCAACCTTGAAAAACCTTTTAAAACCGATTCCTGACGGGTGTCTCCGCCACAAACAATATCGGTCAATTTGCTTACCATATATTTTTCACAAAGCATTTGAATTTGGAACAAATCTTCGGTTCTTACCACCAAAATAATGTTAGAAATACTGCTGCAGTTTTCAAACGCCAACAAACTTTTTATAACAACCGGAACTGAACCGATTTGTGCCAACTGCTTGTTTGTGCCCTTCATTCTTGAAGAAGAACCGGCAGCCACAACAATAACCGGCACATTACCTTTTGATTCATTTAAAGTGTAATCTAACTTTAGTTTAGTTTCTTGCATTTTCAATTACCTTTTTAAAAATTTCGCTAAATACTATGGCTATAATAGCCCCCAAACACCAACCGCAAACAACGTCACTAAAATAATGAACGTTAAAATAAATGCGTGAAATGCCCATCATTAAGGGGAAAATCATTAAAACAACAAAGCATATAACCTTTTGTAGTTTTGACTTGCAATACGGCAAAATACAAAAGAAAATCATTAAATATATTGCGGTATTATTCATAGCGTGTCCGCTTGGAAAACTAAAACTGCTAACTTCTAAAAGTTTTTCTAAAGGACGCGGACGGGCAATTAAGTTTTTAACAATTTTGTTTATAACGGTAGATGAAATTGCGGTTACGGCAACAGGAATACCAACTTTTTTACAAGTCACAGGCAATAATACCAAAGCCGCAATAATAATAACGTCGGGTATGGTATCACCTAAAACCGTAAAAGAATAAAAAAGTTCTCCAATTTCACTTTTGGGGTTTAAAAAGTGCGGAAGCCACGCTTCAAACTCGGCTATCACGCCAGAAAATCCAAGATATGCCACAACTGCAAAAACGCCTGCCAAAACAGCCATACTAATAATTTTGCCTTTTTTCATAAGCCAACCTCTTAAAACAAAGACCGCACCAAAAAGTGCGGTCTTTAATAAATTATTCCTCGGTTTCTTCTTCACCGCAGTCGCAACATTCACAGTCGCAACCTTCAAAATCAAATTCAAGTTCTGTTCCGCAGTTGGGACAAACCATGCCTTCTTCTTCGAGCATTTCTTCATCAAGATAAATTACGTCGTTACAAGCAGGACATTCAATTTCGTAAACTTCGTCGTCGCAACAATCACAATCGCAGTCGCAATCGTCATCATCGTCGTCATCATATTCGTCTTCGTAAACGTATTCTTCAAGGTCTGCCAAATCTTCGTCAACTGCGTCGATTTGTTCAATGATTTCTTCGCAACCTTCTTCGATATCACAAATTTCATCAGTAATATCACCAAGTAAATCTATGATGGCGGCAAGAACTTTACCTTCAGGTTTTGTGTCATCAAGTTTTAAACCTTCAGCCAAACCTTTGATATAAGCAATCTTTTCACAAATATCCATTTTATTTACCTCCGTAAATTATACGCGTTCCATATATTCGCCTGTACGGGTGTCAACTCTGATCATTTCACCTTCATCAATGAAAAGAGGTACACGAATTTCAGCACCTGTTTCCAAAGTTGCGGGTTTGGTAGCGTTGGTAGCAGTATCGCCCTTGAAACCAGGGTCAGTTTTAGCAACTGCAAGTTCAACAAATGTTGGGGGTTCAACACCAAAAACCTTGCCTTTGTATGACAAAATTTTGCAAACCATATTTTCTTTAACAAACTTAAAGTTATCACCAAGTTCACTGCTGTTTATGGGTTCAAGTTCGTAAGTTTCTTGGTCCATAAAGTAGTAAAGGTCACCGTCGTTGTAAGAATATTCCATATCTTTTCTTTCAACGTAAGCGGTTGGGAACTTTGCTGTTGGGTTATAACTCTTTTCAATAACTGCGCCTGTAATAACGTTCTTTGTTTTTGTTCTTACAAAAGCAGCACCCTTACCTGGTTTTACGTGTTGGAATTCAACTACTTGAAGTACGTTGCCGTCTTCTTCAAAAGTAACACCATTTCTAAAATCGCCTGCACTAATCATAATTATCCTCCAAATGTGCAAATTTTTACTTATTTATTATAAAACTTTTGAGTTATTTTGTCAAGGTTTAGTATATACTTTCAAGCCACAAAATACCAATATTCATTTAAATTCCTTTATAATTCGTTCTAAATTTGCTTTTTGCATTTCATCAAGCCCGCTCGCATTATATAAAACAAACATTTAAAGGCCAATAAATATGTTGAAAAACAAAAAAAGTGTGGTATAATTAGAACATAAAATAAAGGAGAATTAAAATGATAACAAACACAATTAAATATGTTGGTGTAAACGACCATAAAATCGACCTGTTTGAAGGTCAGTATATAGTGCCAAACGGCATGGCTTACAACTCATACATCATTGAAGACACAAAAACCGCCGTAATGGATTCGGTTGATATAAATTTTGCAAAAGAATGGCTCCAAAACATCGAAAACACACTTGGCAACAAAGCACCTGATTATCTTATAATCAGCCACATGGAACCCGACCATTCGTCAAGCATTACCGCTTTTACAAACAAATATCCCGATGCTCTGGTAGTTGCAACCGATAAAGCGTTTCAAATGATGCAAAAGTTTTTTGAAACCGATTTTTCTGCTCGTCGCCTTGTTGTAAAAGAGGGTGACACACTTGATTTAGGTGAGCACAAACTGTCCTTTATAACAGCGCCAATGGTTCACTGGCCCGAGGTTATGATGACCTACGACGCTACCGACAAAGTGCTCTTCTCTGCCGATGCTTTTGGTAAATTCGGCGCCCTTGACTGCGAAGAAGACTGGGCTTGCGAAGCACGTAGATATTATATTGGAATTGTTGGTAAATACGGTGTTCAAGTGCAATCAGTTCTCAAAAAAGCCGCCGCTTTGGATATACAAATTATATGTCCGCTTCACGGACCTGTGCTTAAAGAAAATTTGGGTTATTATCTTGACCTTTACAACATTTGGTCTTCTTACGGTGTTGAGAGCGAAGGTGTCCTTATTTGCTACACTTCAGTTTACGGCAACACCAAAAAAGCAGTGAATTTTTTAGAAGAAGAATTAAAAGCGCTCGGTTGTCCTAAAGTCGCTGTAAACGACCTTGCTCGTTGTGATATGGCTGAAGCGGTTGAAGACGCTTTCCGTTACGGAAAAATCATACTCGCCACTACCACCTATAACGGCAGTATCTTCCCCTTTATGCACACATTTATAAACGAATTAACCGAACGTGGCTTTAAAAACCGCAAAATTGGCATTATTGAAAACGGAAGTTGGGCACCTGTTGCAGCAAACACCATTAAAAAAATGCTCGAAAACAGCAAAAACCTCACTTTTGCCGATACCACCGTTACAATTCACTCTGCAGTAAAAACCGATACAAAAGAAGCAATTAAAAATTTGGCGAAAGAATTTATATAATGGTATTGCATAAATAAACCAATTTGTGATATAATTTTAAAAAAATAGAAGGAGTTTTTATTATGACAAACAAATACCATGGCACTCAAACAGAAAAAAATCTTGAAGCGGCTTTCTCGGGCGAATCTCAAGCGAGAAACAAGTACACTTACTACGCTTCAAAGGCAAAAAAGCAGGGCTTTGAACAAATAGCCGCTTTATTCTTAAAAACTGCCGAAAATGAAAAAGAACACGCTAAAATGTGGTTCAAAGAACTTCACAACGGCATTGCCGACACTAAAGATAACCTTTTAGATGCTGCCGAAGGCGAAAACTATGAATGGACCGATATGTACGACGGTTTTGCAAAAACCGCTGAAGAAGAGGGCTTCCACGAATTAGCACGTAAATTCCGTTTGGTTGCAGCTATTGAAAAACATCACGAAGAACGTTACCGTGCACTTCTTAAAAACGTTGAACTCTCACAAGTGTTTGAAAAGAGTGAAGTTAAAGTTTGGGAATGCCGTAACTGCGGTCATATTATTGTTGGCACAAAAGCACCTGATGTTTGCCCAACTTGCGACCACCCTCAAGCATATTTCGAAATATGCGCCGAAAATTATTAATTTTTAAGGAGAAATTTTTATGAAGTACGTATGCAATATTTGCGGTTATGTTTATGATGAAGAAATGGGCGACCCCGATAACGGCATTGCAGCAGGCACAAAATGGGAAGATTTACCCGATGATTATGTTTGCCCACTTTGCGGTGTTGGAAAAGACGATTTTTCACAAGAATAACCCTAAAAATCAGTTTAGCGGCGCAGAAAATTCTGTGCCGCTTATTTTTTTGCAAAATTTTATAAAATTTTAGTGACATATATATAATTTAGTGGTATAATCTATAATATATAATTATATTAGGGGGAAATTGGGTTGAAATTACTCGCCATTGACGGTAACAGCATTATAAACCGTGCCTTTTACGGAATAAAACTTTTAACCACAAAAGACGGTCAATATACTAACGGTATATATGGCTTTATTAATATTTTGCACCGCTTGGAAGAACTTGAAAATCCCGATGGTGTTGCCGTTGCGTTTGACCTTAAAGTTCCCACCTTCCGTCACGAAATGTACCCCGAATATAAAGCAGGTCGCAAAGGTATGCCTGAAGAACTTCGCAGTCAAATGCCAATTTTAAAAGAATGGCTTGCTTTAGCGGGTTATACTTGCATAGAATGTGCCGGTTTTGAAGCGGACGATATTTTAGGTACCCTTTCCGCACTTTGTGAACAAAACGGTGACGAGTGCATCATTTCCACAGGTGACCGTGACTCTTTGCAACTAATTTCCGAAAAAACACGTGTATTACTTGCCGCTACCAAAATGGGCAAACCCGAAATCATAAACTTTACAAAAGATGCCCTTTTTGAAAAATACGGCCTTACACCCAATGAAATGATTGAACTAAAAGCTCTTATGGGTGACTCTTCGGATAATATCCCCGGTGTTGCAGGTGTTGGTGAAAAAACCGCTAACGACCTTGTAAGCCGTTTCCACAACATTGATTATATTTACCAAAACATTGAAACTATTGACCTTAAAGATTCGGTTAGAAACAAACTGATTATGGGTAAAGAATCGGCATTTTTAAGCCGGAAACTTGGCACAATTTGTAAAACCGCTCCCATAAATCAAAACCTTGACGACTATAAAATCAAACCCCAGAACACAAACGAACTTGCCCGTCTTATGACAAGACTTGAGTTCTTTAAACTAATGGAGAAAATGAACTTAAAGCCCGAAATCGCCCATAATGATTCGGCTTTACAAAATAAACGTGTAATTACCGTTTTAGATAATCCGCAGTTTTGCGAATCGGCTACTGTTTACTTTGAAAACGGTCAGTACGCCGTTGTTAGCGGTGATAGTGTATTCAAATGTGACAGTAACACAGTAAAACAACTTTTTGAAAACCAAAAAATTTCAAAAAAAGTTTACGATTATAAAACCATTTGTAAACAATTTGAGTATATAATAAACGTAACTTTCGATGCTTTGCTTGCGGGTTATATTTGCAACCCTTCGGCTTCGAGTTATGCACCCGACCGACTTTTTGCAGAATATGATGCCGTTTTGCCCGAAATAAAGGGCGAAAGTAACCCCTTGTTACAAAACGCCTGTCTTTTTGACGACGTTTGCAACAAACTAAACGACCAACTTCAAAAAAGCGGACAACTTGACCTTTTTAAAGATATTGAACTCCCACTCGCTAAAGTTTTGGCAAGTATGGAACAAAAGGGCTTTAAGGTTGACCTTTTGGGTCTTCAAAATATGTCAAAAGAACTTGAAGAGCGAATTTCAAAAATCCAAAGTGAAATTTATTCACTTGTAGGTTATGAATTTAATCTCAACTCCCCAAAACAGTTGGGTGTTGCCTTGTTTGAAGAATTAGGTCTTCCCGCAAAAAAGAAAACCAAAAGCGGTTACAGCACCAATGCCGAAGTTTTAAAAGAACTCAAAAACGTACATCCGGCAGTTTCACTTTTGCTTGAATACCGCAAACTTGCAAAACTCAAATCAACTTATACCGACGGTCTTCAAGGTTGTGTAGCGCCCGACGGCAGAATTCACACAACCTTTAACCAAACCGAAGCCAGAACAGGCAGAATTAGTTCTTTAGAGCCAAATCTTCAAAATATTCCCGTAAGAACCGAAGAAGGCAAACGTTTACGTGAATTCTTTGTTGCCGAAGACGGATATGTGCTCGTAGATGCTGACTATTCACAAATTGAACTTCGTGTACTTGCAAGTATGGCTAATGACAGTAATATGATTTCGGCATTTGAGAGCGGAGCCGATATTCACACAGCAACCGCTTCTCAAGTTTTTTCAATGCCGATAGATATGGTTACACCCCTTATGCGTAGCCGTGCAAAAGCGGTTAACTTTGGTATTGTTTACGGTATAGGTGCCTTTTCACTTTCAAAAGATATTGGCGTTACCCGTAAAGAAGCCGATAATTATATTAAATCTTACTTGGCAACATATCCTTCGGTAGCCAAATATATGGAAAACACCATTGCCGATGCCAAACAAAACGGATATGTTACAACACTTTTTGGCAGACGCCGTCCCTTGCCCGAACTTTCAAGTTCAAACGGAATGATACGTAGTTTTGGCGAAAGAGTTGCAAGAAATGCCCCCATCCAAGGCACCGCCGCTGATATAATAAAACTTGCAATGATTAAAGTTTTTGAACGGTTAGAACGTGAAGTTCCCACGGCGCATCTCATTTTACAAGTACACGATGAACTTATTGTTGAATGTAAATCCGAAGATGCCCAAAAGGTTTCACAAATCTTGCAAACTGAAATGCAAAATGCGGCAAACCTAAAAGTAACACTCACTGCCGATGCAAACTACGGCAAAAACTGGTTAGAGAGTAAGGGCTAATGAATATTTTATTTGTATGCACGGGTAATACTTGCAGAAGTCCTATGGCAGAAGGTTACCTAAATCATAAATATAAACAACACACCGCTAAAAGTTGCGGACTTTGCGCAACCGCTTCACCCGTAAGCCAAAATTCAAAACAAGTTATGGAAGAAATAGGTGTTGATATTTCTACACACGTGTCAGCGCCTTTAACAAAAGAATTGCTCGCTTGGGCAGAAAAAATAATTTGTATGTCACCTTCACACAAAGAAGTGCTTGAAAGTATTGGCGTTAAAGCCGAAGTTTTGGGAAACGGAATTGCAGACCCATTTGGCTGTGATATATCAACTTACCGCAAATGCCGTGACCAAATAGCCAAAGAAATCGACCAACTTTTTGAAGAATTTGAAGTTGTGGCTATTGAGTATAAGCATTTAAAAGAAATTGCAATGCTTGAAAAGGTTTGCTTTTCTACCCCTTGGAGTGAGCAGTCGCTTTGCGACGCGCACAAAACGGGTACTCGCTTTTTTGTGGCAACAAACGGCAAAAAAGTTTTGGGTTACGTTGGTATTTCGGTAATACTTGACGAAGGTTACATCACCAATATTGCAGTTTTCCCCGAATACCGAAATAAAGGTGTTGCAACCGCACTGCTTTTAAAACTCTTTTCACTGGCGAGTGAAAAAAATCTTTCATTTATTTCATTAGAAGTCAGAGAAAGCAACCACTCCGCAATATCTCTTTATGAAAAAATGGGATTTTTACAAGAAGGTAAAAGAAAAAACTTTTACACTTTACCAACCGAAGACGCACTTATTTTAACAAAAAGGTTTGATTAGTTTGAAAATATTAGCCATTGAAAGTTCTTGTGACGAAACTTCTATCGCTATTGTCGAAGATCGCACAGTGCTTTCTAACGTGGTTTCAACCCAAATTGAAGAACACAAAATATACGGCGGTGTTGTGCCTGAAATTGCGTCACGCCGTCACGCCGAAGCCATTTCGCTTGTGTGCGAACAAGCACTTAAAGATGCAGGTCTTACATACAGTGATATTGACGCTGTAGCCGTAACCTTTGCGCCCGGTCTTATTGGTGCTTTGCTTGTTGGTGTAAACTTTGCCAAAGGGTTGAGTATGTCGCTTGGCGTACCGCTTATTCCCGTTCACCACTTGCGTTCGCATATTGCGGCAAATTATATTGCTCACCCAAATTTAGAACCGCCTTTCTTATGCCTTTTGGTATCGGGCGGAAATACAGTAATAGCCGAAGTGACCGACTACACAAAATTCAACATTTTAGGCGGTACGCTTGACGATGCGGCGGGTGAATGTTTCGATAAAGCCGCTCGTTGTATGGGGCTTTCATATCCGGGTGGTGTTAACCTTGATAAAATTGCAACAACGGCTAATAATAAAAAATATCCGCTTCCTTATCCAAAGGTTAGTACCGGCAAATATGATTTTAGTTTTTCAGGGCTTAAAACCGCCGTTTTAAACCTTGTTCATAATGCAAACCAAAAAGGTGAAGAAATTGACGTTCCGGTTATTTGCGCCACAGTCCGTCAGCGTGTTTGTGATATGCTGATAACCAACACAATAAACGCCGCCAAAGAATTCGGCTTTGATAAAATAGTTATGGCAGGCGGTGTTTCAGCAAACAGTGAACTTCGCGCACGTATGGAAGAAGAATGCAAAAAGAACGGTTTTTCACTTTATTATCCACCGCTTAAATACTGCGGAGACAACGCCGCAATGGTGGGTGCACAAGCCATTTACGAATATAAAGACGGCAACTTGGGTGACTGCTCACTCAATGCTACCGCTACTCTACCCATAAATTACAGATAAGGATGGTTCCATGTCGCAAAAGAGACTTCTTTTAATTGTAAACCCTTGTTCAGGCAGGGCTAAAATGCACTCTGAACTTTTAAAGGTTGTTGAAATATTGTCAGATGCCGATTATGCTGTAACAGTTTATCCCACAAAATGCAAAGGTGACGCTACCGAACATATTTTGAAACTTTCTCAAAACGAATACGACTTAATAGTTGTATGCGGCGGTGACGGAACCTTAAACGAAGTTATAACAGGAATTATGCAAAGCGGTATTTCTGTTCCGCTTGGATATATTCCTTCGGGCACACTCAACGAATGGTCAAGCGGACTTAATATTTCAAGAAGTATAGAAACCGCCGCCAAAGACATAACCACAGGCAAAAAAATATGCCTTGATATTGGAAAATTCGGCGATAAATACTTTTCTTACACCGCTTCTTTCGGTGCTTTTACATCTGCTTCATATTCAGCACCCCAAGACGTAAAAAACGTTTTAGGCCAAGCGGCATACTTTTTTGAAGGTATAAAAAGTTTATCAAATATAAAACCAATTCATTTAAAATTCACATGCGAAGATACCGAAATTGAGGGTGATTTTTTGTTTGGCGCAATTTCAAATTCGCTTTCGGTTGGCGGAATTGTTAAGTACAGTCAAAGTGCCGTTGAATTAAACGACGGTAAATTTGAAGTTTTGCTAATCAGAAACCCTGATAATATTTTAAAACTTCAACCCATAATTGACGGCATTTTAAAACGAGATTTCACCCGTGAGGGAATTGACTTTTTCAGAACAGATTCCGTAACCATTGAAACCGACCAAAAAGTTTCATTTACTTTAGACGGTGAATTTGCCGAACTGGAAAAAAAGCTCACCATAAAAAATTTGCATAACGCAATTACGTTTATACTACCACAATAACACAATACTATTATCAAGGACGGAGAAAATTTATGTTTACAAGAGATATTGGTGTCGATCTTGGCACAGCAAATACACTCGTTTGCCTTAAGGGTAAAGGAATAATTATGAGAGAGCCCTCTGTTGTGGCTTATGACATTAGAAACGACGCTGTTCGTGCCGTTGGTCAAGAAGCAAAAGAAATGATAGGAAGAACACCCGGTTCAATAGTTGCTGTTCGTCCTTTAAAGAACGGCGTTATTGCCGACTTTGACGTTACTTCGGCAATGCTTAAAAGGTTTGTAAAACAAGCGCTTAAGGGTTCTTTCTTTTCTCGTGTTAGAATGGTTATTTGTATTCCCGCCGGCGTTACCGAAGTTGAAAGCCGTGCTGTTTACGATGCCGCAAAACAAGCAGGTGCTTACGACGTTGACCTTGTAGAAGAACCGATGGCTGCCGCAGTAGGCGCAGGTCTTCCGGTTTGGGACGCTGCAGGTAATATGATTGTTGATATCGGCGGCGGTACAAGCGAAGTTGCTGTTATTTCTCTTGGCGATATTGTAACCGCTCAATCTATTCGTATTGCGGGTGACGATTTAGACGAATCTATAATCAACTACGTTAGAAGAAAACACAATTTGCTCATTGGCGAACGCACCGCCGAACAAATTAAAATTGAAATTGGTTCCGCAAAGCCGTACGAAAACGAAACAAGTATTGAAATTAAAGGTAGAAACCAAATTGACGGTTTACCAAAAAACGTTGTTATTTCTTCAGAAGAAGTACGAATCGCAATGGCAGATACCATTTCTCAAATAATTGACACAATTCGTGTAACTCTTGAAAAAACTCCGCCCGAACTTGCAGCAGATATTATTGACCGTGGTATTACAATGACAGGCGGCGGCGCGCTGCTTCGCGGATTGCCCGAACTCATAGCAGAAGAAACAGGTATGCCTGTAACAGTTGCCGCAAATCCGCTTGACTGTGTTGTTTTGGGCACTGCAAAGCGCCTTGAAGCCGACAGCGGTTTCCAAAATTATACCTTCCGTCGCGGAAAAAGATTTAGATAAATGGAGATAAACAAATGCGTTTTTTCTTTCGCAGTAAACAGTTTAAAATAATTTTAGCAATTTTAATATCGCTTATTACACTTTCAGTAATATTTTCGGTAATAGGCAGCAGCATTTCCCCGCAATCTAATGTTGTGGGCACTATTACTGCGCCTATTCGTTCGGCAGTCAGTTCTATATCCCACGCAGTGTCTGACTTTTTCACAGCCCTTTCAAACGGCAACGAAATAATGCTTGAAAACACCGAACTTGAAACCCAAATAAGCGAACTTCGTGAAAAATTGGTCGATTACGAAAAAATAACAAAAGAAAATGAGTTTTATAAAAATTATCTTGAAATAAAAGACCAAAATCCCGACTTTAAGTTTGCCCCCGCAACGCTTATTGCCCGTGACAATTCCGACCCGTATAAAGCATTTGTAATAAACAAGGGCTCGGCCGACGGTATTGCAGCGCAAGACCCCGTTATAACCGAAGCAGGTCTTGTTGGTTACGTTAGCGAAGTTGGTCTTACCACTTCAAAAATCACCACCATTTTAAGCCCCGATTTAACACTTGGCGCTCTTGACAACCGTACAAATGACTCGGGTATAATTTCGGGTTCGCTTGAAACCAACCAAAAAAATTGCACAAAGTTTAAAAACCTTGCTCATTCTTGCAGTGTGGCAGTTGGTGACTATGTAGTAACTTCAGGTGAAGGTGTTTTTCCAAAAGGTTTGCTTATAGGAACTATTGAAACCATTGCGAACGATAAATACAACACTTCACTCTACGCTTCTGTAAAACCTTTTGTTGACCTTGACCAAGTAAGAAACGTTATGGTAATCACAAGTTTTAAGGGTCAAGGCGACGTTCTTCCAAGTGGTGACAAATAATATGAACATAAAAAAACACCCTGTGATTTTCACACTTAACATACTTATATTTTTCCTTGCAATACTGTTTTTTTATACCGATTCATTCAGTATTTCAATAAAAGGTACATCTGTACTGTTAGTTCTTCCGATTTTAACTGCTTATTCAGTTTTTCACAGTCCGCTTCGAAGCGGTGTAACAGGACTTATTTGCGGTGTGTTTATGGATGCTTGTATGGTAGGTTCCGTTTGCTTCAACGCCATTATCCTTTTTTGTATTGGTGTTTTGGTTTCGGTAATATCAAACAACCTTTTTAACAAAAATATTCAGTCAGCCACTGTTTTATCGCTTATCACAAGTTCTATATACTTTGTTTTTTTGTGGCTGGTTTTCCACACAGCAAACGTCAGTTTATCAGATAACTTTATGTATTTATTTAATTATGCATTTCCTTCGGCAATTTTTACCGCCGTTTTCATATTCCCCTTTTACTACCTATACAAACACTTTAACAAACTACAAATGGATTAGAAAGGATTTTTTAAATTGCCTTTTAAGAAAAAAAGTCAGTTCACTACCACCTTTTTATCCGTTTTAACAATAATCGCTTTAATTTGTTTTTCTGTGCGAACCTACTACATTCAAATAACAAAATCAAGCGAATTCACCGGAAAAGATTCATTTGGTGCTTCCACAACACGTACTTCGGTTTTAAAGGCACCACGAGGTGAAATTCTTGACTGTTATGGCAGAAAAATTGCGATTAACCGTGACGGATACAATATTGTTTTTAATAAAGCGTATGTTGGCGAAAACATTAACGACACCATTCTAACGCTTATAAAACTTTGCAAAAAATTTAACTGCGAATGGATAGATGAACTTCCTTTAAGCGCAAAATCACCATACAATTTCAAAAAAGATGAATCGCTCGACAAAATGCTCAAAACACTAAAACTTGCACACTATGCAACTTCACAAAACTGTTTTGATGCTATGGTAGAAGATTACGAACTTGAAAAATATTCAAAAAGCGACCAACGTAAAATTATGGGCGTTCGCTACAGTATGCAAATTCAGGATTTCTCAATTTCCTATCCATTCACTTTTGCCGAAGATATCCCTACCGAACTTATGCTGAAAATTTCGGAATGCGGTTACGCTTTGCCGGGTGTTACGGTTGACGTTGTTCCTTTTAGAGAATACGTTGATACAACCCTT